>CAYMTB010000255.1:0-5050 GCA_964393225.1 uncultured Syntrophorhabdaceae bacterium | reverse complement strand
AAGCTCTCTCATTCAAGAGGGAAACAAGTTAAATTATAGTTTTGCAAGAGGGCCAAGTAACTAAGTGATTTTTAATTACTCATTTACTCATTTACTCAATCACCTGGTTTTCGCTGTTTTATCCCTGATCCATAACCCGTAATCCTTACTGAATGGCGATTTATTGTATCCTGTATACAGTATGTACATTCTTTCACATGTTTGTTATCTTCAATGTATTTAGACAGTTGCTTGTGGGCATTGAAAATAAAGTGTGATGCAGGTCAATTTTTTATTGACATTTTTATGCATAACGCTATCATAATAGGAAATGAAAAGGGGAATGGGGGTTATTATTTGTGTAGATGTATAAAGATTTATGCAAATTCTATCTCTATCTTTTTAGTTTGTAATGTGAAACATTTTAATCAAAATACTTTGAAAGGGGGTGAGATTTTACATCATTCGTTTTTTCCTTAAATAAACAGGATAAGGAGGGTTTATTATGCAACAGGTACCGCCTGAATTAGTAGCTGATTTAATGTTTTCATGGTATGTGTGGGCATCGGTCTTTGCCTTTGCCTTTGTATTTACGATCGTTGGAACATTTCTTGTAACTAGGGGGTGGAAAGAATGAATCCTACAACAGCATTGAAGTTCTTACCAATTCCAACACCTAACGCAGAAATGATCATTTCCGGAAGTTTAGCCGTTGGTATCCTGCTCCTTCTTTCCGTAATGCTCGGACTTATGGGAAGAAAAAAGATGACCAAGGGCAGCTTTGATGAGTACCTCGTCGGAAAACGCGACCTGGGCCCCATCATTACCGGCGCAGCGCTCTCCGCTACCTATATTTCAGGGTGGGCATTCTGCGGCAGCACCGGCATTGTCTACGCACTCGGATTTTCCGGCATGTGGTTTGCCGGCATATGGAGCCTCATCGGCATCATCCCCTGTATCTGGCTCGGCGCTTTGAAAACAAGGGATTTTTCAAAAAAACTCGGCGCGGCAACGCTCCCTGAAACGATCGGCAGGAGATTCGAATCAAAGGGACTCCAGACCATAGTAGCCGTATCGATGCTCTTTTTTCTCTTCCTCTATTCCGTCGGCCAGTTAAAAGCAGGCGCCACCGTCTGGTTCGCCATGACAGGGCTTTCGCCACTGTGGTGTCTCCTACTCTCGGTCTTCATTTCCTGGCTCTATATGGTCCTCGGCGGCTACATAGGGAACCAGTATGCAATGGCCTTACAGGGCCTTATATTCTGCGTGGTCGGCACAATTCTCGGCGTTTGGGCCCTTATCTATGGAGGCGGCTTCTATAATATAACCGCAGGGCTTGCAGCCCAGAACCCGAACCTCATGGCACTCATCAACCCGAAGCTCCCGCAGCTCGGATTTACCCAGCTTATGTCGAGCTGGATCGGCATCCTTGCCACACCGGTCATCTTCTTCACAATGGCCGTGGGTTTTCCGCACAACGTGAGCCGGTTCCTCGGCATGAAGAAGGTTACCAAGAAAGACTACTGGTGGCTGGTAATTACCGTATGGGCCTTTACCGGTATCCCCATCATGCTCGACTGCTCGAGTAACGGCCTTGTAGCCCGTCTCATCTATGGGCCGACCCTTCTCCAGGCTGCAACGATTCACGGCCAGCCCAATGTGTTCAAGGCTGACCTTGCAGCACCATTACTTTCACATGCAATGGGCGGTCCATGGCTGCTTGCCGCATATACGGCAGGACTCTTTTCCGCAGCACTTTCCACCCTTGCAGGCATGGTCTTCATCATGAGCGCCAATGTCACCAAGGATATTATCAAACTATGGTGGCCGAAAACATCCGACAGCTCCATGCTCTATCTCGGATATTTCCTCATCGCCCTCTTCCTCTTCCTCCCCTTCTACTTCGTGCTCGTCAACCCGCCTCCGCTTCTTTCCATCTTCATGGGTATGGCGGCTATGGGTATGGGCGCGGTCTTCTTCTTCGTCACCGCTATTTCCTACTTCTGGAAAGGGGCAACGAAATGGGGCGCAGGTTGTTGCGTTGTCTGGGGCACCGTATTCACCCTCTACGGAAGCTGGTCAGTGCTGTACAAGAAAATGTACGGTATGGGCAGCTACGAATGGTTCCTTGTCTTAAGCTGCGGGGCAATCTATTTCCTCGTGAGCTTTATGACGAAACCGCCGTCACAGAAGATGATCGATCTGCTCTGGAGCAAACCGGCAGAAGATTAATCAGGAATAACAGAACAATAACAAGCATTAAGAGGGGCCTGAAGGCCCCTCTTTCTATTATAGGGGCTCACGCTTTGTCCCCGCATGGGGGTCGCCCCCTCACCAGGCAAAGCCACGACCCGCAAGCGGGTACCCCGGCCTCCCCCTCTCGCTCACTGTGTGAGCTATTTAAACTTATAGGAGCTTGTGCTTGCCCCCGTATGGGGGTCGCCCCCTCTTGCCGCCCAAGGATTAAAGGGATTAGGAGTTCGGATGGTTGGAAGTTTGGATGATTAGCTAACCCTCTAAACTTCTAACCCTCTAATCATCAATTCACTTAACGACTATTCACTGCCCTTATTCATCCTTCTTTTTTGGACACGCAAGCCGGTAGAGGGCGTCTTGAATCGTGCCGTCACCGATCTGCTTCCAGTCCTTGTATGAGCCTGACTTGGCGTAATCAAGGGTGACCCCGTCCTTTGTCAGTTCAAATATCTCAAGGATGCAGAGTTCCTTTGTCTTGCTGAAACAGTTGAGTCCATAGAGCACGGTCCTTGAATCGAGTTTATCAAAATCTTTCAAGGTAAGTCGAGCCTGCTGACGACCTGCGATATACCGCTTCTTCCCCTCTTCACTGTATACGAGACGGGTTTTTATACTGAAGATATCGGGAAACGCCTTGCCTGATTCGTCAAAGCGGTAGAAATGATCGCCGTCAGGATCTTCACCGAATTTCTTCCAGTCAGTGACTTTAACATCATGTATTGCCCTGTCAGTCGGTATAGGCTGCTTTGCTGCCTGTTCCTTAAGGTACATGATAAACCCGATGGCGACTACAAGTACAATCCCTGTGAAGAGCATGGCCTTGAGATGATGCCTCTGCTTTATTTCTCCGCCCATAAATGAACCCCTTTTTTGTAAGTGATAAGACAGGCCATGCCTGTCAGATGCCCTGCTTCTCTGTGAAGAAAAAAGGCCGGTACTGAGCGCTGCACTTCAGTTCCGGCCTTTTAAGTATTAAACGCTATAATTGATGATTGTTCCTGTTAATGGAGTACATCCGGTACTTCCATGGTATCCTCCAGCGCGCCGGCAGGCAGGTCAAAAAGGCTGTCGGAAACTCCGCCCTTCTTTATGTTCTTATACTCAACGCTCCAGCCTGAACCAGCGACCTTGACGGGGAAATTAAACTCTGTTGAAAGCCACTGGGTTATCGTTTCCGTCTTTTTACCCCTTTTTGCGGTTACTTCATACTTCTTTGTCGCGTAGCCGTTCACGGTCTCTGAACCGACCAGTTTTCTTGCGGTCTCGCCGGCAATCTTTTCTTCGATAGTTGCCGGTTTCATGTCCGGCGTCAGCTTTGCCTGTATGTAAGTCTTCTCTGCACCGTTGACCTGCCAGAAAAGGCCTTTGTCGCCCCTGATGATTGTATACATGGGCGTACCGCCTCTTTCCAAACGGCACTTGCTGTCCTTCACATATATCTTCCCGTTATACGTCCTTTTACTGTCCTTGCTTGCCATGTCGGCCGTAAGCTCAACCGCAAAGGATTGTGAGAACATAACGAACATAAAAACGAAAACGCTGCATACCAATAACATATATTTTTTCATCGTTCCTCCAGTAGTGAATAATTTCACTATTCTATATCAACCCGGCCAAATAATCAACACAATAAAATAATCTTTTTCTCCAAGTAATAACAGGGTGTTAGCAGGCAGTACAAACATGACGAATGCATAAAAAATAAAATATTATATGTATACAACGGCCGGGCTTTATTCAGCCCAAGACGAGTAAGGATTAAGAGGCATAGAAGTTTGGATGTTTAGATGATTAGCTAACCCTCTAAACTTCTAACCCTCTAACCATCAATCTGTTGAAATGCTGATTCAATTAGTTGTATGATGGTAGTTCAACAATATGAAAATGCTCACGCTATTCCTCTTTGCCATGGTTTTTTCAGCTGTCCTTTCCAACAGCGCGAAAGGCGCATCCATCTCCGACCCCCTCCGTAAATCCAGGCAGATCATTGTTGTTCAGACAAAAACATGGGATTCCGTTGAGGCGGTTCTGTCGATCCACGAAAAGAAGGATGGGAACTGGCAGACCGTGAAACAAGGCATCCCGGTTGTACTGGGCAAAAAGGGGCTCGGATGGGGCAGAAGTTTTGATATCGACTATGGAGCACTCGATAAAACAGCGCCTGTGAAAAAGGAGGGCGACGGAAAATCGCCGGCAGGCATATTTGCAATCCAACAGGCCTTCGGATTCTCTGAAAAGATCCCTTATATCAAATTGCCGTACATTAAGTTGACCGACCGTATCGAGTGCGTGGATGACACGGAATCGCAGCACTACAACCGGATCGTTGACGGCCCGGCAGTACCGCTTCGCGACTGGAAAACATCCGAAAAGATGTCCGCCATTGATGTTTATAAAACCGGTCTGGTCATTGAGCATAACACCCGGCCCGTTGCAAAGGGCTGCGGGTCATGCATATTCCTTCATATAAGGGAAGCATCTGACAAGGGCACTTCAGGCTGTACAGCAATGGCAGAGAATGACCTCTCTTTTCTGCTGCAATGGCTTGACCCCGCAAAGAATCCCCTCCTGCTCCAGTTTACTAATGACATATACAGCCGCATCAAAGAAGGTTCGGGTCTTCCTTAATCCCTACTCCATAATCCAATATTCTCAACATGTTGGACCGATCCACAACTGTATAAGAGGTGCACATTATATTGCAAAAATATTTTCAATAAAAGACTTGACTTCATTATTCTCAAGGTTATAATAGATGTATTATGACATAGAGAAAACTTACAATTGAATATCTTAAATGGGTTCAGAGATGCTC
>CAYMTB010000254.1:0-5094 GCA_964393225.1 uncultured Syntrophorhabdaceae bacterium | reverse complement strand
AGACTGCGGACTCTTATACAAATTCGGAAAAATTGACAAGCTCCCACCGGAGTTTAGTCCTGATACCATGGAATACGGAAGCGCTATCCATAGGACTCTGGCTGATTTCTACCAGGAAAAAATGGTTGGCAACACACTCTCTTTACCAGATATCCATGCATTGTTTGAAACACACTGGAAAAAAGCTGCACAAGTTATACCGTATCTTCGCTACTCCACTGGAAAGAACTTCACTATATTGCTCAATGAAGGTAAGGAACTGCTCAAAGCATATTATGAAAATGTTCCCGATGAAGGATTCGCCGTTATCGCTATTGAGGAACCTGTAGCCTTCTACATAAACGGACTCAATGTGCCTATCTTAGGATACATTGATCTTATTGAACAAGACGATGCCGGCACAATTATAATTACCGATTGGAAAACATCAGGCAAGGCGTACTCCCTCAAAGAGATTAACACCAACATGCAGTTGACGATATATCAAATGGCAATGAAGGCGATGGGTCACACCGGAGAGATACTTTTAAAACTTGATGTTTTGATTAAAACAAAACAGCCGAAATTTGAACCTTATTACACCAGCAGATCAGAGGAAGATGAAAGGCGTGTCATTAAAAAGATAAAGGCGGTATGGAAAGGTATACAGAATAACACCTTTATTCCCAATGACACCTCATGGAAGTGCTATGGATGTGTCTATAAGACATACTGCAACAATTATTTTCTGGAGGAGGCAATATGAATAGGGTAACCGTTAAAGAGGCACAGCAATACCTTACAGTACGTCATCAGGATCGTACTCAGAAAATAGTAAACGTGAAAAGGTTGTTAAAGAGGCATCCCGTTGACAGCATCCTTGAATTTCTTCACATCTATTTTCATGAACAGGAGAGGTCATTGCAGCAGCTTGTCTCACAGGATAAGACCAATCCGACTATCAACGAAACCGTTGCAACGCTTTTCAGAATTAAAATGGCCATTACCACATTGGAAAATGGCAAGGAGGCGCAGTCGTGAAATTGAATACTCAACAAATGGAAGCAGCCAGATTTCTAAATGGAATTTGCGCAGTAATAGCAGTGCCAGGATCAGGAAAGACAAAGACCATGATGGAAAGGATTAAAATCCTCATAACACAGTGCAGTATTCCACCAGAGCACATCCTCGGATTAACCTTTACCAGGAATGCGGCAGAGGAAATGAGACACCACCTTGAACCCATATTAGGTAACCTTGCATCAAGAGTAATGCTGTTAACACTCCACTCATTTTGTCATTTTCTCTTAAGGAGCGAAGGCCACGTCTTTGAAATACTTCATGGCAAGGACCAGATTATATTTATCAGGGATATCATTAAAAAGCTGAGATACCGTGAACTCTCTACCGGTGCTGTATTGCAGGAGATAAGCCTATGTAAAAACAACCTCATATCAGCATCAGAGATGAAAGTCCTGTACGAAGGGGACACCACAATGCTTAAAATGGCCACTGTATATGAGACCTATGAGTCAGAAAAAAAGAAGAAAATGCTTATGGATTTTGATGATCTCCTCTTTGAGACATACCTGCTCTTATACAACAATGAAGACATCAGATACAAATATCAGCAGACCTACCGACATCTTTTAATAGATGAATTTCAGGATACAAACCCAGCTCAGATGGAAATCGTAAAGTTATTAAGAGGAGACGATATCGAGACGAGTTTATTCGTTGTAGGTGACGACTGGCAGAGCATCTATGCGTTTACAGGCGCTTCAGTGGGGAATATACTGAACTTTCACAAGACGTTTCCTGAGTCGGAACAGTTTATACTTGATTTGAACTACCGTAGCACTCCGCAGATCCTCAAAGGATGTCAGAATCTCATAGCATACAATGAACGCAAAATTGATAAACGTCTTATCACCAATAACAGCGACGGTGAAAAGGTCATGATACTGGAATCCGAAACTGAAGAGGGTGAGGCATTAACACTTGTCAATGAGATACGTGATTTGGCAGAGAGGAGAAACGTTCCGTATAAAGACATTGTAATACTTTACAGAGCAAATTTTCAGTCGATGTTTGTCGAGACAGCGTTCTGCCAGCATGACATCCCTTACCACATAGAAAATGGCCTCAATTTCTACAACAGGCATGAGGTGAAAATTCTACTCGACTACTTACGGCTGATAATCAACCCTGATTCCAATGAAGGAGATGAGGCATTGCTCAGTGTTATCAACGTACCAAACAGATATATAGGCAAGACATTTACCAGAGAACTTGAGGACTTTGCAGCAAAAAGGGAACTCCATCTCTATAAGGCGTTAAAGCTAATCATCATTGACATCCCGTATATCAGAAAGAATGTGAAAAGTCTTATTCAGTTCCTCGATCCGCTTATAGAAGAGAAGCTTCCACCGGCAGAACTTATTGCATTGTTAAGGAGCACGCTGGACTATGACAAATATATAACCGATGACGATATTCCGAGTCCGGATGACGTAAAGATTGCAAACCTCAACCAGCTACAATTGGCGGCAAGCAAGTATTCAGATATCACATCGTTTTTAACGTTTACAGAAACATTCGAGGGGGACAACGTCCATGATAAGGATGGAGTTTCTTTAATGACCATTCATAAATCCAAAGGCATGGAATTCCCCATAGTATTCGTCATCGGATTGGTTGAAGGGATTATGCCCACAAAGAGGGGCGACATAGAGGAAGAGAGACGTATATGTTTTGTGGCAATATCGAGAGCTATGACACTGCTATATCTCTCATATTCAAGGATTTATCTGGGTCAGCAGTGCAACAAATCTATGTTCATCGACGAGATTATGGGAACAAAACAACCGTTAAACAAAAAATCAAAAAGGAGGTAGGCCATGGGATGCCTTGTAGATACATTTATCATTACACCTAAACAGGAATGGAGGGATGCTGCTGCAATAACAAATGAAATTGATATTCAGAGGATGCTGCCATATGTCCCTCAGTATTATCACAGGCTCTTCAGTGCGTTATTACAGGAGTTTGAATCCCTTAATATTGTGATGGATAACAGAGATAAGGAGAGGACCCTTGAGGTTTTGTACAGAGCAAGAGACTTCGAGACAGAAGGGGTATATTTCTCAGACAGAAGGAGAGGACAATGTCTTCAACAGGTCATACGGAAAGCCTTCTATGAGACACTTCTGATTATTGAAAATGATTACAATCCCTACAAGTACGACCAGTTCATCGTGGTTATGTCGCAGGAGGTTGTAACGGAATCAAAATGGGAAAGGGACATGAAGCATACATACATATCCCTCGCAGGAAGATTCCACAACGGCAGCAATGGCAAGGTACTTAGTTTCAAAGCGAGGCAGGTATGAAGTCCACCATATATAAACAACTGAAATGCCGTGTCTGCCTTGTAAAGGAAGGGAATCCTTCAAAAGAACACACAATCGGCAAGCCCATCGATGTATTCAAGCTTGTAAAGCATGAACTCGGAAAATCTGACAGAGAAATGTTCCTGTCTATCATGTTGAGCATAAGGAATACCGTTTTAGCCATAGAAACGGTAAGTATCGGAACGTTGAACGCCTCACTCATTACGCCAAGGGAACTCTTTAAAAGCGCAATTTTAGCAAATGCCTGTTCAGTTATAATCTGCCACAATCATCCAAGCGGTAATACCGAACCATCCGAAGAAGACCTGAAAATAACCAAACGGTTACATGAGGCAGGCAAGCTTATGGGTATTGAAGTATTAGACCATGTCATCGTTGCAAAAGATTCATTCCTCAGTCTCAAAGAAAACGGCCAGCTATAACCGGAGGTGTTATGGATAACCTATTCAACAGCCTTCGCTGTAAAGTTCATCTGACATGGTCTGAACAGGATCGCAGAGATGTTGAAGTTAACGAACCGGCAGATATCTACAGAATTGTCAGAGACGAATTGGTCAACTCAGATAGAGAAATCCTTATGTCGGTTCTGCTTACTGCCAACCATACCATTATAGGCATTGAGACAGTCAGCATAGGAAATCTCCACTCCTGCACCGTGACGGCAAGAGAGCTCTTTAAAAGCGCCATACTTGCCAATGCAAGTTCAATTGTGCTCTGCCACAATCATACATCTGGAGATTTAACCCCAAGTGATCAGGACAGAAAGATAACAAAAAAGTTAAAGGAAGCAGGAAAGCTTCTGGGCATCATAGTACTGGACCATCTCATCATTACAAATAAGGGATTTACCAGTATGGCTGATGACAGTCGGTTAAAAAGTATTCTATCCAAAACAATCAAAAAACACAAAAAATCTGTGGGAGCCGCCTGTCCGTTATGACGTCGTAACGGATAAGCACTGTAATAGAGTCGTTTACGGAACATATACTGCATCAGGTGGTGAAAGGTGCAGCTTCCACAAAATCAACCCCTGACAAATCAAAAATAAAAGGAGGTGATACATGGCATACACGCCGGAATTATCCTATGAATCATCTTGTGTCTTACGACGAATTGCCTGGTTTATGGATTTACCCATGACAAAGGCCATAGAGTTAATTTTCGATAAGCTCCCTGACATCATGAACAAAGACGAAGTATGCAGTAAATGCAGGCAGCCGCTTGATTGCGACACCTGTAAATTCAACACAACAAAGGAGAATAGCCATGCAACAGCTTACAACACTCGCAAAAATATCAGACAGAATAGATATGTTATCTAAAAACTGTGTCGATAGAAAGGTACCAGTACACGATATACGTTTTGACAGCTTGAATACAGTACGTATTGCCGGTCAGTCATTCAGAATGCGTCATATGGCACAGCAAGGGTTTTCATTCCGCCTCAACATACCCCTATATTACCTCAGAAGGTGTCCGGTTGATGTCCAGGCCTATAACATGAACCATTGGATCGAGAAGGAACGTAATGAAGAATTGTTCATACGCTTCGATGGGGATGACGTAAGAGCAGTATTTACAGAACGCTATGTCCCTGTAGATAACTTTGAGGTACTGGAGAAGCTTGATTCTCTTGGATATAGTCCCGACACAGAAGTGCAATGCTCAGTTGACCAGGACTTTATGATGCTCAGTATTCCAG
>CAYMTB010000253.1:0-5107 GCA_964393225.1 uncultured Syntrophorhabdaceae bacterium | reverse complement strand
AGTAATACACTAAATGTTTGAAAAAAGTGTCTCATTTTCATTGACATATTCCGTTCATAGGTATTTCTCTCCTCGTAGGCGACGGTGTCATTACCCCTGCCATCAGTATACTCAGCGCCGTGGAAGGTATCCTTTTAATCCCCGGTTTTAAAGAAACGAAGCAGATGACGCTGATAATCGTTGCAAGTTTTATTGCTTTTCTGCTTTTTATCTTTCAGAAAAAGGGGACGGAGAAGGTTGCCAGTGCCTTTGGACCTTTAATGCTCATCTGGTTTTTTTCGCTTGCCATATCCGGCATCATATCTATCATCCATGTTCCTTCGGTCTGGAAAGCTATTAATCCATATTACGCATTCAAGTTTCTTTATCATAATGGCCTTGCAGGCTTTTTTGTACTCTCAGAGGTAATCCTGTGCGCGACAGGAGGTGAAGCCCTTTATGCCGACATGGGACATCTTGGGCGTAAACCGATAATCAGGGCATGGTACTTCGTCTTTATTGCATTGCTGCTTAATTATCTTGGCCAGGGTGCATTTGTTATTGATCACCCCGGCAGTGCCTGGAATGTACTTTTTGGTATGGTGCTGCACGAATCAGCATTGCTCTATATCCCATTTCTTATCCTCAGTATTATTGCAACCGTTATCGCTTCCCAGGCACTTATCAGCGGCATGTTCTCTATCGTCTATCAGGGGATTAACACACGGTTGATGCCCATGTTTAAGGTTGAGTACACATCAACCGAGATGAGATCACAGATTTATATCGGATTCGTAAACTGGTTTCTGCTCATATCGGTGCTGTTCATTATTTTCCTGTTCAAAGAATCCAATAAACTGGCTGCCGCGTACGGTCTTGCCGTAACAGGCACAATGACATTGACTGGCATCATGATGACAATGATATTTTATTCGCGAAGAGATACAATTAAAACACTTCTTGCAGTTTTTGTCACTATTGCGGATCTGGCCTTTCTTGTTTCGAATACCTATAAATTGCCCAACGGGGGATACTGGTCGCTTATCATCGCGGCTATCCCATTGAGTATAATTCTGATATATACGGCGGGACAGAGAAAGCTTTACCGGTCAGTGCGCCCGCTGAAGCTCGATATTTTTCTTGTAAGTTATAACCAGTTATACCGCGAACTGAATAAAATAAAGGGCACCGCCCTTTTCTTTGCGCGGGATGTAAAGAAAATTCCCGCTTACATCGTCCATACCATATTCATGAACAATATCATCTACGAAGACAACGTTATCGTTTCCATCGTTACAACGGACGAGCCCTTCGGCGTTAACGGCCTTTTCAAGGAGCAGCTTGCCGACGGATTAAGGATCTTTGAAATTCAGATGGGCTATATGGAGGTTGTAGATATTGAAGCAATAATCAAAAAAGCCGGGATTGTCGAAAAAAGCATCTTTTACGGTCTCGAAGAGATTGCTACGCACAATGTCATATGGAAAATATTCTCCATATTCAAAAGGCTTGCCCCTCCATTTGTGCAGTTCCACGATTTACCCCCAAATAAACTTCACGGCGTTGTCACAAGAATAGAGTTGTAAGAGGTTCAAATAATTGACACAAAACAGTTGAGGGTTGCAGGTCAAATGCCCGCAACCCTCAATAGGCGTTACTTCCGCAGTAAATTTTACTTGAACCGGGATTGCCAGCGAAAAAGCATTTTACATTCAATCGGTATGTTTCCAGCTAAAGCCTTTGCCAGCTCTTCAATGCGTTTTATATCTTCATGAACATAAACAACGCCCCGCAAGGTTAATCCATACTGAGATAACCCTTCTTCCTTCACCATAACATCGAGAGATGAAATAAATAATTCGGGATTGATTGCGATCTCGGCTTTTACTTTTGCGGCAAGAATCCTCAATTCTAAAACCTTCTTCGCCTTTTCTGTTTTAAATTGATCCTTCTTTACCAGTTCATCTTTTATAACGGCCGTAATCTCATCATACGTCTTAACGCCTGTGTCGAATACCATGTCGTATTGCTTCGGGTCATTCCACTGGCTTCCATAAATCATATAGACCGCGCCCGCCATATCCTTATCAGCCTTTTCAACGAGCCAGCGCGCATACTCGCCATTTGTTTCCTCCTGCCATTTCAAAACATTTTCAATTCTTTTCTCGATAGGTCCTTCTGTCCGTATCCGTAATGCAAAAGGGATGTCTTTAAGCAGAAAGTTTCCGCCCCTGCCCATTATTACGACATTATCCTTGATGGCATATCCCAGGATATGATACTGGTTCAGCGCGACAAATGCCCTGAAAGACCACTTATGTTTGTCCCAGGTGCTCGGCTGAACCTCGTCGAACATCTTTGCCTGTTCCTCCCACTTGAGACCCACCTTTCTCATATCCTCAAGAATCTTTTTTCTATCGACATATTCGTAGCCCATGGCTGCTGCCACGGCCTGTCCTATCTCTTTTCCGCCGCTTCCGTATTCCCTTGATATGGTCAATATTGCCATATATTCCCCCTTATTATTTCGCGAATGGTAGAACCCATATAAGCATAGCCGGAATATAGCAGAAGATCAGCGATACGATGACGTAAGGCACTGTAATACCGAGGAACTCTTTCAGGGTAACCTTTCTCTGGTCTTCTTTTTCACCGAGGTTCTTAGCAACAAATAATGCCGGGGCGCCCGCAACGGTCAGGTTACTGCCCAGTGTGCCTGCCCAGAGGAGCATCCAGTAGAGAGGCCATGGATTTATTCCAGTATCCTTGGCAAGATCTCTGATGACATAGAGCATGGTAAGTATATAGGCGTCATGTTCCACGATACCGACAATCGGTGCTGTAACCCAGTAAAGTACTGTGCTTCCGACAATCAGACTCTGCTGGATTAACGGCGTGATCGCATTGGACACAAGTTTGATTACACCCGCGTGTTCCAATCCTCCCACCAGGGCAAAAAGGGAAACGTAGAAAAAAACCGCCCTCCAGTCGAGCTCGGAGAGAACCTGTTCAACGTTGGGGATTTCGAGGGTAAAACGGTCTTTAAAAATTTCAAACACAAGTATGATTGCAATGGCGCCCCACATGGCAATAAAACCGAGGGTATAGCCGAATATGGGCCGTAAAGCCATAGCAATTATCGTAAGCACAAATATGCTGCAGGTAATTATTGCAAACGGTTTGTCCTTAATCAGGTCGGAAGGTTTCTCACCGGCCATGGATGCGATATCCATTCTGATGTCTTTATACTTTCTTGAAAACAGCCAGTAAAAGTACCCACAGGTAACAATATATGAAGTACACAGTATAAAGAAAGATGACGGTCTTCCGGAATGCCACAGAAAGCCGCTGAACTCGATGCCAGAGACGCTGTGGAGCATCTGCGGCGGTAAGTCACCCAATAACATGGCGGTACCCATGAAATTCGCGCAAAGGCCTACAAACATGACCGGGGCAAATGCTGGAAATTTAAATCGCCGACACGCGTGAAAAACAACCGGGGCGAACATGAGGACAACGACGACGTTATCAATCAGCATGGAGACGAAACCGGCAAGCATACCGAGGACGGTTACAAATACCGCCACATTCCCTTTTGACATCCTGAGAATAATAGCTGCCAGATAATCCGGCACACCGGATTTTCCGAAATAGCCCGATATAATCCAGATACTGAGAAGTATGGCTATAACATTCCAGTCAACGATTTTAAACGCATCGATATCGCTGTATACGCCAACAAAGATCATCAGAACGATCCCAGAGAGCGCCGCGATAACGCTGTCGATCCAGCCCGTAATAACAAGAATTATGCTGGCAAGAAAAATAACGCATGCTGCTATTTGCAGAAAATCCATCTCCATGTACCCCCTAAAATTTTATTAAATAATTTTCTAAAAATAGGGGCGGGAGGATTTCCCCCGCCCCCTGGCTAATTCTGTTTAAAAAAACACCATTTTTTCACGTATAATGGGCAGTTTAAATCACTCCCATGCCTTTCAGCACGGAGAGCATAACCGCTGCCGCCATAACCGAACCGACCTGGCCGCCTGCATTGGCGCCCATGGCATGCATAAGGAGATAGCTCTTTTTATTCCACTTCTGACCCTCTTTCTGGACAACACGGGCAGACATGGGGAAAGCGGAGATACCGGCCGCACCGATAAGAGGATTCACCTTTCCGCCTGTCACATAATAGAGTATCTTTCCGAAGAGCACGCCGAAAACCGTGTCAAGGCAAATTGCCAAAAGACCCAATGCAAGAATAAGAAGAGTCTGCGGTTTCACGAATATCTCTCCACTCATTGTACCGCCGATTGCTAATCCAAGAAACAAAGTGACCGTATTGGCTATTTCATTCTCAGATGCCTTTGTAAGTCTGGCTACTGCACCGGACTCTTTCATGAAATTGCCGAGCATGATCGTTGCAAGAAGCGGCAAGCCCATTGGTGCAATCAGGCCGCCGACGACTGTAATGACAACAGGAAAAAGCAATGCTGTGGTGTCAGAAACAGTCTTCTGGTGTGTCTTCATGATGGTCATACGCTCTTTCTTTGAGGTGAGCATTCTCATAATCGGCGGCTGCAAAACAGGAACAAGTGCCATGTATGAATATGCCGCAACCGAGCATGGACCAAGCAGTTCTTTCGCGTATTTGGTTGCCACATAAATGACAGTAGGGCCGTCGCAGGCACCTATGATTCCAATGGTGACAGCTTCGTTGTATGGAAAACCAAGGGCAAGGGCAATAAGAAGCGTCAGGAATATACCAAATTGCCCCGCAGCTCCAAGAAGAAATGTATATGGATTTTCGAGAACGGGTCTGAAATCCGTCATGGCACCGATACCTACAAATATAAGAAGAGGGAACAATTCATTAAGTACGCCCATATTGTAAATTGTCCTTAAAAAACCTTCTTCTTCCATAAGGCCCGCAAGGGGAATATTCACCAGAATACAGCCGAAACCGATCGGAACAAGCAGTAAAGGCTCAAAATCCTTCTTTATTCCCAGGTAAAGGAGTATTGATCCTACTGCAATCATTACCACATGCGACCAGTGCAGGGCAGAAACACCTGCGATAAGTCCTGTTAAACCACCCAATATTGCATCAACCATTTATCTTCCC
>CAYMTB010000252.1:0-5115 GCA_964393225.1 uncultured Syntrophorhabdaceae bacterium | reverse complement strand
GTTATATATAGAATATGAGCTTTTCATGGGGTGTTGAATTTGGCAACGAGTAAAAAAACTGTTTTGTTTTTGATCATATTCTTTTTCGTGGTACAGGTTTCCTGCGCGTTTGCCCAGGTTCCGCCGCCTGCACCGGCAAAACCTCAGGCAGTGCCTCCTCAACCTCCTGCTCAAGCGGCAATGCCTGCAAGCGAACGGCCCCCCATGCCGCCAGGTATGAATCCTTCCGAAGCGGGAAGACAGCCTCAACCGTCTCCGGCTGTACCCCCTCGGCCAACTACGCAACCCCCGGCTATTGCCGGACAGCTGACTGCCCCTCGACCGGCGGCACAACCGTCCGCCCCGCCTTCCCCTACACCCGTTCCGGCACGGCAGCCATCTCCGCCGCGTCCGGCGCCCTCAGCAGGCAATCTTGTACAGATGAACTTTGATAATATCGAGTTGAGGGACCTCATCCGATTTGTTAGTAACATTATGGGGAAAAATTTTGTCTTCGATGAAAATATTGTAAAAGGCAAAGTGACGATCCTTGCGCCTAAAAACCTCTCCAAGGATGAGGTTCTTAGGGTTTTCGAAACAGTGATTAATTATTACGGGTTTGCAGCAGTGGAAACGCCGGAAGCAATAAAGGTTGTGAAAGGTGCCGATGCAAAAGGCATGGCGGTTGGCATTGTTGATACTGAAGGGTTGACAAAGATGTCTCCGGACGACAAGATTGTCACATATGTTGCAAGACTCGATTATCTTGATTCAAATATAATGGTAGGGGCGTTTCGTCCGCTGATGTCGAGAGATGCCTATCTTGTAAGTATAGCCGCTACAAATTCACTGATTATGGTTGACACTGCCTCCAACATCCAGAGACTTCAGCAGATCCTGGTTGACACGGATTTACCCATTTCCAAACAACTGAGCAGCATAAAGATTTATAATGTCCAGCATACTGTGGCGGCAGATCTGGCCAAAATCCTTCAAACACTATTAGCGGAGGGTAAAAAGGCAACGACCCCTAAGGAAAAGATTTTTATCACTGCCTATCCTGCTACGAATTCCCTCCTTATCAGCGCCCCGCCTGAGGATATGAAAGAGATTGAGCGTATAATCAGCGAGGTCGACACGTTGAGACCACAGGTGCTCGTAGAGGCTGCGATTATTGAGGTGACTACTGCGAGAGGGGAGGAGCTCGGTGTAGAATGGCTCACCGGAGCCGGATTGGGAGATGGCGGAGGCGGAGCAGTAGCCGGCGGTGTTACCCAGAAAGGAGGTAATTTAGTTAGTACAGCAGCGGGCATTGTTGCAGGCGTTGCAACGGGCGGCGCTGCTGGTGCCACTATGGTTGCCACAGCGGCAGGCAACATACCATCGGGGCTTAACATAGGCGTCTTTGGAGGCAGCATTACCTATGGGGGGCAGAGTTATCCAGCCCTCGGTGCATTTATCCACGCTTTGAGTACAAAGGATAACATTAATATCATTTCACACCCTCAGTTGCTTACTATGAACAACGAAGAAGCCGAGATTACCGTAGGCACCAACATTCCCTATACCACGAGCACCCGTGTTGATACTGCCGGCAACCCCATCAATTCATACGATTACAGGGACGTGGGTGTAAAACTCAAAATAAAACCCACTATTAATAAGGACGGTTTTGTCTACCTCAACATTCAACAGGAAGTGACAAAGGTTGTTTCAGCAATAGTATCGACAGGGGCAACATCTCAAATTCCGGCGCCTACCACCTATAAGAGAGCAACTAAAACTATTGTCGGTGTCCGGGATTCCCAGACAATAGTCATAAGCGGCCTTATCAGTGATGATACGACAGAGTCAGATTCCGGAGTACCCTTTTTAAGCAATATCCCCGTATTGGGATATCTTTTTGGAACTAAGACCAAAAAATACGATAAGACGAATCTTCTTGTTTTTATTACCCCGAGGATCATTTATAGTCCACAGCAGATAGAGCAGATAAGCAGAGAAAAGAAAGTGCAGCAGGATATACTCCTCGGCCGTGCGAAGAAAATAGAAGAAAAATTAGATAAAGTAGTGTTTCCAGAGGAATAGAGATGGACCCCACTGCATTGAGTCATCTCACTCCTCTTCCCAATAATATAGCACGGATTCACTTCGCGTTTTTTCAAAAGAATGGCATTGTACCTCTTGGCTGTACGAAAAATCCCGTTTCCCTCGTTGTGGCAGCCCCGGAAGGGGAAAATGGAACGAAATCGGACATCTTGAGTATATATGCCAACATGCCTGTTGAAAAACTGTATGTTTCAAAAGAAGAATTCTTCAACTATCTCAACATGTTCAGAGAAGAACAGGGAAAAGAGGTCGTCATAGGGGTCGTGGAGGACTTAGGCGAGAGCGCCCTTTCCGATATTGCCCAGGAGATTCCCAACGGCCATGACCTCCTCGATTATGCTGCAAACGAACCGCCAATAATAAAGCTTGTCAATCTCCTTTTCTCTATTGCGGTGAAAGACAGAACAAGTGATATACATATCCAGCCATATGAGAAGGATTTGAGGGTAAGGTTCAGAATAGACGGATTGTTGTATGATATGTATAAACCCCCTAAAAGAGCACAGGATGCCATTATTTCAAGGGTTAAGGTTATGGCGGGGCTTGATGTGGCCGAGAAGAGGATGCCGCAGGACGGTAGGATTAAAATCAGGGTAAATGAAAAGGATATTGACGTCAGGGTGTCTATTATCCCTTCTGCATATGGAGAGCAGGTAGTCATGAGGCTCCTCGATAAGGGCTCTGCAATGGTCGGGCTCGAGAAGATCGGTATGTCCCCTGAATTTGAGAAGACCGTAGTGTCATTGATTACAAGACCGCAGGGTGTTTTTCTTGTGACAGGACCGACAGGAAGCGGAAAGACGACAACACTCTATGCGGCGCTCCAGCTAATCAATACCCCTGAAAAAAATATTCTTACCGTTGAAGACCCTGTTGAATATATCCTTCCCGGAATAGGGCAGATGCAGGTAAATCCGAAAATAGACCTCGATTTTGCAAGGGCTCTCCGCTCTTTCTTAAGACAGGACCCGGATGTGATAATGGTCGGCGAGATAAGGGATGAAGAAACAGCCCGTATTGCGATACAGGCAGCCCTCACCGGCCACCTTGTGTTTTCAACGCTACACACAAATGATTCGGCCAGCGCGCTTACAAGGCTCATCGATATGGGTATTGAACCTTATCTTTTAACTTCATCAATAACGGCCATATTGGCACAGAGGCTCGTGAGGAAAATATGCCCTCACTGTCGGGACGTTTATAAACCGACAGAATTTGAAAAGGATCTGCTTGCAGAATATTTTAAAAGTGGCGAACGGATTCTCTACAAAGGCAGAGGCTGTGAAAATTGTATAAATACAGGCTATACAGGGCGAATGGGGATATTTGAATTGCTGAAAATGACTACCAGGATAAGACAGATGGTCCAATTGAAAAAGTCATCTGAGGAAATAAAGGATGAAGCGGTAAAGGAAGGCATGCCGACTCTGAGAGAGGACGGCTTAAGTAAGGTTTTTGAAGGCGCTACAACATTATCAGAGATTATGAGGGTAACGATAGAATAGTGAAAGGTGAAAGGTAAAAGGTTTTAAATATTTTCCATTTTCCATTTCACTTTTCACTAAATTATCAGGTGTCATTGCGAGGAGAGAAGCGACGTGGCAATCTGACTATTCACTATTCACGGAATTATCATGCGGTTTAAATACAGTGCTTTAAATCAGACAGGCAAGAAAGAAAGCGGTTTTATAGAGGCTGATGCAGAGGTTACTGCAAAGGGTTTAATTAAAAACAAGGGCCTTTATGTTGTTTCCATAAAAGAAGTTCAGGCAAAATCAAGCAATAAGAAAAAAACCTTTTCCTTTGGGATAAAGCACAGATTGCCCATTCAATTGGCGAGACAACTCGCTTCGCTTTTGAAGGGAGGTGTGCCGTTATTCCAGGCATTGACGATTATTACAAACCAGTTGGATGTAGAGAAAGAAAAGGAGATAGCGGGCTATCTGAGAGATCAGGTGCGAAGCGGTACGCCATTATCGGATGCAATGAAGGCGTACCCGAATATATTTGATGAATTGTTCATATATTCGGTTCAGGCAGGCGAAAAAAGCGGTGCGCTTGACTCAATCCTGACCTATCAGGCGAATCTCTTAGAGAGCAATGCGATAGTAAAGGGTAAAATTAAGGCAGCTCTTGTCTATCCGATGATCATGTCTGTTGTCGGAACAGGGGTTGTGCTGTTCCTCATCGGGTACGTTGTCCCAATGGTGATTAAAATTTTTGAGCGTATGAGCCAGGGGCTTCCGCTCCCTACCAAGATATTAATCGGTATTACGAATCTTGTTAACAACTATTACTATATTATATTCATTATTCCCGTGCTGTTGTTCTTCGGTTTCAGGTGGTTCAGAAAAAACAAGAAAGGGAAGAGGATATGGCACAATTTTCTTTTGCGAGCGCCTGTTGCCGGTAACTTTTACTTAATGGTAATGATCAGCAGGTTCACAAGGATTTTGGGTACGCTGTTAAAAAGCGGTATTCCTATGCTGCAGGCCATTATTGTGGTAAGCGGTACCATGAAAAATGTAATTGTGTCTGAAGCTGTCATGAAGATGGCAGAAATGGTTGAAGGCGGGACTGATTTATCAACTGCCATACGCGGCACCGGGGTTTTCCCTTCCTATGTGGCAGACATGGTAACCGTTGGTGAAACAAGCGGAAATCTCGATGAAATGCTCACGAATGTTTCCGAGTACTATGATGCGAACATAAATCAGAGAATAACCGCCTTTACAGCAATGGTTGAACCTGTTATTATACTTTCAATGGGGACAGTTATAGCATTTGTTCTTGTAGCGATTCTGCTCCCACTCTTTGAAATGAATAAAATTCTTATAAAGAAGTAAAGGGGGAAATTATGAAAACAGTTCGGAGTTCGGAGTTCGGAGTTCGGAGTGAAAGGATAAAGTACAAATGGTCGGGGATCATGGGTCAGGGGTCAGGGTTAAAAGCTTTGACGCTATGCGCCTTGCGCTATGCGCCTTGTCCACATAGAACTCTACGCTCTACGCTCTACGCTCTACGCTC
>CAYMTB010000251.1:0-5120 GCA_964393225.1 uncultured Syntrophorhabdaceae bacterium | reverse complement strand
CCGCACCTGCAACTACTTCGACATATCTCCCGATTTTTTCACTGAGCCTCCGATGTATCTCCTGCCATCCCTGAGCGCTGGTCGCCATCGGCAGACTCCAATCCACAGTGAACGGTAACGCAGGGATAGTGAGAACCCGGCATGGAGGAAAATTTTGCATAATGTCGACGACCTGCTTCAACTCATCGAGACCCCGCTGAGGGTCCAGGTGCTCAGGGCTTAAGAACTCCTCGAACATGAAGTGGGCCACAAATTGTGTCGGAACAAGGCCGAGATCAACGGCATTACAATGTATATTTTTGGCGTCGCGGAGCCATTTTGAAAGCTCAGCCTTGATATAAATCTCAGGCTGATATGCGGAAAAACCGATCTTCCTGATAAGCGGAAGGGCCTCGCAGAACTGGCTCACAGAAAACTGCGGCCCGTAGAGGGAAACAATAAAGGCAGGGCTGACACCAAACACGGGCTATCTCTCCTCATTTTTTATCGTACGAAGAACCATTTTTATCGTACGAAGAACCATGTAATGACCCTTGTCAGTGAAGGAAAGTACGTGATTACAAAGAGCATGGAGACGGTCGCGGCCATTAGGGGGATCAGGTGGCGCGAGATAGCGCCGATCCCCGCATCCGCGAGCTTTGCCGCAACGAACAGCGTTCCGCCCACTGGCGGTGTATAGAGGGCAATGGACAAATTTGCCGTCATCACAACACCAAAGTGCACCATATCAATATTGAAAGACCGGGCGAGTGGCAGAAGCAGGGGCGCGCTGAGAAGCATCGCAGGCAGCGGCTCGATGAATGTGCCCAGCAGGAGCAACGCTATATTGCTCAGCAGCAGGAACACCCAGGGCTGGTGAGCGACGCTCTTGACCCATTCGGCAAGCTGTGTTGCAACCTGCTCCGCTGTCATAAGCCACGACAGACACCCTGTGGCGCCGATGACTAGGAGTACCGCGGCGCTCATCTGGAAAGCACCGAGCAGGAGTGATGGCAGGTCGCCCCATTTGAGATCCTTGTAAAGAAATATTGAAATTATCAGACCATAGATTACCGCCACTGCTGCTGCTTCCGTCGGCGTAAATACACCGGACCAGATGCCGCCTACAATGATAACCGGCATCACAAGCGCCGGTCCGGCGTCCTTGAAAGAAGCCCAGATTTCCCGTGCCGATGAACGTTTGCCGCCCTTGTCGCAGCCGGACTTCTTCCCATACCACATACAGACCACGATAATAGCCATGGCGGAAATGATTGCCGGGACAACACCGGACATGGAAAGGAGCCTCATGGATACGCCGGAAATGAAGGCATAGACAAGAAAGGGGATAGAGAGGGGCATCAGCAAAGCCAGGGTTCCCGCACAGGAGAGCAATGCCGCTGCAAAAGCCCCTTCGTAACCCTTCTCCTTCATCATGGGCACAACGAGAGATCCAATGGCAGCCGTGTCCGCAATGGCTGAACCTGACACGCCGCCGAACATGAGACAGGAGACGGTAGTGACCACGGCAAGTCCCCCGGGCAGCCAGCCGAAGAGCGTTCCCGCAAAGGCAACAATGCGCTTTCCAACGCCTCCCTTTGCGAGAAGGTTCCCCCCGAAGATAAAAAGCGGCACTGCAATCAGGATAAAGGGTTCCACCCCGGAGATAAAGCTGAGAAAGATCGTTTCAATGGGATGAGAAAGACCTTTTACCCAGATCATTCCGACGGTAGTGGCAATGAGGGCATACATAAGAGGTACACCGGCTACAGCAATGACGCAAAACACGAGAAATATGATTAGTGCCAGCATTACTCAACCTCCGTAACGTTCTTCGCGGGTCTTTCCGCGGATGATTTGGACAACATCGAAACCGACGAATATCAGCATTGCCGCTGAGCCGACAGGCAGGGCAAGATACTGGAGCGCCATGGGCCATTCAAGTACCGTCAGTTCATTTCCCCAGTTTGCCATCACGATGCCGAAACCATACTTAACCAGTAACACGAGCACTGCCATGCAGAAGACCTGTATTATTCCGTCTGCCCTACGCCGCGAGCCTCCGGATAGCTTATCGAGGAACTCGGTAATGGCCATATGGGTTCCCCGCCGGGCCACCGAGGCGCCACCCAGGAATGTTGCCCATACCATCATGAATTCGCAGAACTCAGTGGTCCACGCTATGTCTCGATGGAAGACATGCATCATGACATTTACGAAAACCATGATGACCATTACTGCACCGATTACGACGACTGACCAGTCGACGGCATTACCGAGCCACCGGATCGGTTTCGGCGCCGGAGGACCGGGGGGTAAATGAAGAAAAGACATAGCAGTCTCCTTTTGAAGCGCCGGCCACACACAGGCGCCGGCGCCGCATTACTGTTATTATGAAGCAGACCTATTTAACTGGAAGAGCCTTGCGCACCGCCTCGGCATCTGCCAGAAATGCGTTGACGTCGGCTGCGCCGTATTTATCCCTCGCCTTGCCATAGACCGGCTGCACTGCCTTCCGGAACGACTCAGCAGGAGGAGTTGAGATTTTCGCCCCCTTGGATGCCATCTCTTTGAGCTGGTTGTCATCATTGGCCCTGATCTCTTTGCGGGACCAGTCTGCCGCTTCCCGCGCCGCCTTGGTTACGGCCTCGCGATCTGCAGGAGACAATTTCTGCCAGGTCTTTTCAGAAATGGCAAGCGGGATAGGACTATAAACGTGCTTTGTCAGGGTTACGTAAGGGGCGACTTCGTAAAACTTATTGGAGTAGATCGTATCGATTGGGTTTTCCTGTCCGCTTACTGTTCCCTGCTGAATAGCCATGTAGACTTCCGGGAGCGGCATGATCTGAACGTTAAACCCGATGGCATCAAGCGTCCAGCGCATCATCTCATTGGGGAAGGTCCGGAGCTTCTTACCCTTTGCGTCATCGGGGCTGCGCAGCGGGTCCCGGGTGGTCATGCAGCGAAATCCCGCCTCAAAGGTGGCAATGAACCTGAAACCTTTCTGCGGCGCCTTATCAAACTGGGCTTTCAGCCACTTGGACTCATCATAGAGTTTCCATCCCTGCTCATAGCTGTCCACGAGAAAGGGCAACATGGTGAGATTCAGTGATGACACGTGCGGCGCGTAGGAGCCGGTGCTGGAGACGGTGAAGTCGATCCCGCCCAGGGCTAGCTGTTCGATGTTCTTCGGGTCGTTGCCGAGCTGGCTGCAGCAGTACACCTGAACCTTGTAGCGGCCGTTTGTGTACTGCTCCACCTTCTTTCCGAATAATTCGGCGGCAGCCTGGCGGGCCCCCTGCTGCTGATCGGTGTGGCTGAATTTGAGTACCGTCTGAGCATCGACGTTACTCACACAAAAGACAAATGCTGCGATCGCTACAAAAAGAATCCTTACGAACAATAACGTGCTCTTCCTTTTCATACCTTCCTCCTTATTTTTTGGTCATTCCCTTTCCAGGACCTGTATGTTTAATCGGATACGCTTTCGTGCAATTCCCCTTCTGTTCCCTCTTCAAACTCCTTGATTAATCTTTCTCGTGAACGCTTAAAATGTAGTCGGATAGTCTGCTCGGCCTTTTCAGGGTCTTTCCCGGTTATTGCCTCGATAATTGCACGGTGTTCAGGGAAGGTTTCTTCCGGCAACCTCACGAGCCCTCCGGGGAAGCCCACCAGATAGCTGAATGTGATGACACTGTAGGTCTCCAGGATACCGGACAGAAGTTCGTCACCGCCGATTTCTATGAGGAAAGTATGGAACCGGCGGTCTTCTTCGGCATACTTTTCAATACTTTTCATATCATCGGATATTTTTACGCTCTTGAAGAAGTTCTGAAGCTTTTGAGCCTGCCTGCCCGTAATACGAATGGAAGCCCGCCGGGCAGCCAACCCCTCCAACACCTCCCGGAGTTCAAAGATACTTATCATCTCGTCTCTGGTAAAATGCCGCACATAGAATCCCCTGCGAGGAATAGCGTTAATCAGATGCTCCTGCTCAAGTTTTTTAAGTGCGTTTACAACAGGGGTTCGGCTGATCCCTAAATCTTCGGCTAATTTTTCCTGATAGATTTTGCTTCCAGGTTTGAGTTTCTGATCAAAAATCATGGACTTCAGTTGTTTATATACTTTGTTATCGAGATTCTCGTGTTCTGCCCCCAGATTCTTCACGATTGGCCTCCAAGAGGTTATGAGATTGATAATATCTATTATATCAAAGTATTATATTTTGAATTATGAATTCTGTATGCAAAATAAACCGTAATATACATTTTGTCAAGAGAAATAAATAGGGGGCTCGGGGGAAAACTTAAATGGACCGGCGAACTTAATGAGATGCGGATAGACAGATGATTCTCGTTGACTCGTCCGTGCGGATCGACTACTTCAATGTCAGGAAAACGACGAAGACTTTGATCCGATGGTAAAGCTCCTGTGATTAAGGATAGTAGACACATAAAGCAAAATCATTTGTCATAGGTGGATGAAACAACGTTGAGGAAAAACTGTTTATCAGAAATAGGGAAGGAAAATCAGGCGGGGTTAATTGGCAGGGTTACGGTAAATTGTGTTCCTTTACCGGGAATGCTTTCAACGTCAATAGCGCCTTTATGAAGCATGACAATATGTTTTACGATGGAAAGCCCGAGGCCGGTGCCCCCGAGTCTTTTGGAGCGTGATTTGTCGACAACATAAAACCGTTCAAAGATGCGGGGAAGATATTCATTGGAGATACCTATTCCCGTGTCCCTGACGTTAATTACTATGAGGCCGTCATTCTCTGTGATTGATATGGTAATTTCCCCCTCTTCGGTATATTTAATAGCATTGTCGATGAGGTTGATGAACATCTGCTCCAGCTTGAAGGGATCGGCCTGTATGAGAGGGAGTGCGTCCTGAATGGTGACATTGATGTTTAAGCCTTTTTCTTTTGCCCTGTTCTCAAAAATCTTAAGAACATTTTCTATGGTGTTTTTGAGTGATACTTCTTCAAGCTCCAGTTCAGCGCCTTTCTCTTCATTTTCTGAAAGCAGCAGAAGGTCGCCCACGATGTGTATCAGGCGGTCTGCATGCCTTTTGATAATCTCCAGATAGCGTTTATTTTTAATATCTTCCTCGTCTTCAAGGGTTTCCACGAAACCCTT
>CAYMTB010000250.1:0-5140 GCA_964393225.1 uncultured Syntrophorhabdaceae bacterium | reverse complement strand
TCCCCTTGTTGCTCTTGATAAGCTCAAGAACTATCTCCGCTGTTTTTTTGATCCACATCCTTTTATTGTCAAAAGCGCCGCTTACCGCATCGGGAGGAATGACCATCTCCACGTTGTCCTTTGGAAAAAAGGAAGGGATAGACGCAAAGTCCGGGGTTCTCTGGAGGTTAACATCTTCAGACTGAGCACTGAAGACATCCAGTCCGGTGATCTTTTTGAATTCTTCAAAGCTCTCTTTGTGGCAGATGGTAGCAGAGGTGAAGACGATCGCATCTCTTCTCTGAAAAATATGCTGTCTTATAAGTTCAGCAACATCAACTGCCTGAGCATACAGCGACCAGTGCTTCGTGTAGAACTGAAAGGCAATGACGCTGTTTTTAAGGTCCATGGCGCCAAGAAACAGCTTCATTGATTCAACGGCATCTTCCAGCATCTCTTTTGTGATCAGCAGGCGCTGAACGGTTTTGGGGTGGATACGCAACGTGGTATACACTTCCTTGCTTTCCAGAAATTCCAGGCCAGCAATGACCTCATTCGTCAGTTTCCGCAATACCTCTACATTGTTTGAGATGTTTCCGTCCATGTAAGATTCGTGCTGACATTTAAGCTCTGCTGTTTCTCCCGTTTCAACAAGGGGATGGATCATCTTGAGGAGAGAAGAGATATCCATCATTTCCCGATATGACCCGGTAATTGCAAGTATGGTTTTTCTTACGGTGTTCTCGTAATCACCTGAGACATGCCTGATGTGTTTGTTCAGAACAGACTCTATGTAAGACAACATGTCGTTAATGTCCCGTGAGCTTACCTCAATGGCAAAGGATTCTCTGATGGCATGCTCGAAGTGGTTTGCCTCATCGATGATGAAGTTTGTGAACAGCCCCGACAGCTGGGAATCCCTCTCTAAAAGGGCAAGTTTGAAGTGATTTGTGATGATAAGGCGTGATGACGCTGCCTCAGACGTGACAATCTGGGCGGGGCATCTTGTATGTCTCACATCACAGCCTATTTTCGAAGAGGCTTCCCTCTGCATCTGGCGGAAGCCGAAACCTTCTTCCAGGTAGTGCTTTACTTTGTCCCCCAGGGTATCCCCGTCCACGTCACGGAAATTGTAGACAAGGATAAGCATGTAGAGCCACGCAAGGAGTCCCTTGCCGCGCAAATCTTCATCGTAGAGGTGCGCCAGTTTCTCGGTGCAGATGTAATTAGATTTTCCTTTCAGTAATGCTACCGGGACATCCTGATAAAGCACATTTATCTCTTTTACAAGTTCAAGTTCCCCGAGAAAGACCTGGCGCTGGAGGTTTTTTGTGTAGGTGGAGATTGCAACCCTGAGATCGGGGTTGCGAAGCAGAAATTCAATCACCGGCAGGAGATACCCCAGGGTCTTCCCGGTTCCCGTGCCTGCCTCTATCGTTAAGATCGTGCCGGTATTCAAAGCTCTGGCAATATTTTTTGAATATTCTGCCTGTGATGGCCTGTATGTGAAACCCTTTATTGTTTTTCCAAGCTCTCTGTAAATATTCTCACAGAAATCTTCCGGTATTTTTTTAAAAGGCTGCGATAAATCTTTATTGGAAGAAGAAGCGTATCTTCCTGACTGTTCAAGGAATGCCTCCCACTGATCAGTGTCAGGGCTGGAGCGTGGGGTGGTCAATTCTCCGGAATATTCTGTATAATGCGATACAATATGGCAGAATGCCTCGCCGAGCAGAGTATTGCTTTTTTTCAGAAAGAAACGGATGGCTGCTGCATGGGCATGTTCTCTGTCGTTTAGTTGAACCCTGCATATATGCTTTACAAGTTCAACGGAGAGGTCAACCATCTCAGGGGCGGAGAAACTTATCCTGTCACGCTGTTTTTGAAACATATATTCCCACAGGCTTTTCGGGGTATGTGATTCTCTGTGAGGAAGGAAGAATTCTGCTGCAAAGCTGAGATCAATAAAGCGGATATCACCGGTAAGTTCCAGCAGGTCATCGATATTGTCATTGTTGTTCAAGTAAAAGATAAACCGCTGTCCTTTAAGAAATTCTCTGAGACCCTCAATGACATCGTCTTTCAGCGGTGCTTTCTGGAGTATCTCTTTTGAGATGCCCGAGTAATAGCGTTCCCTTTCGGTTGATTTGGCATAGCGGATGTGAGAGTGAAAATCTTTTGCAGGATTTTCTATGTCTATGATTGATGCCGCAACGGAGTAGATACGGTTTTCATTGTCTTCCCACCTGCCTGAATAAGCATACACAAAAGCAAGCGGGCCTATGGGTTCATGAAAAGGTTTCAACATGGGCAGTAGTTATTTTACATCAAAATTATTTATTGGACGATTTTTTATTCTGTAATCTTTAACAGTAATGTAACTCTTTATCAATACCTCGGTGGCAGTTTTCTGAATGCGCTCTGTGTTTCTGCCAGTTATCGAGATAGATAGCGGCAAACTATGGATTCCTGGTAATCAACAGGTTCTCAGCGTTGCTCTCTTCTGCTGCTTTGGAGAAGTTGAATGAACCCGTGATAACCGTCTGTTTGTCTATAATGATTATTTGATATGGGCTATTGCATGAGTTGAATCAATATAGGTGGGTATTCTCATATTTGCCAAGAAGGTTGCCGATGTATAACTCGCCTTTTTCTTCTTTGTTTCTTTTCTCTGTGATTTATCAACTATGACTTCAACATTGACTGCTCTCTTTTTAGCGTTAACCAGCGCGTGAGCAATAGGGGCTGACGTGAAGGAAAAAGCCTGCACCAATACTTCCATTGTGGCGTTGTCAATTTCTTTTACTATTGTTTCAGTACAGCAACCTTTAGGAGAGAAATGGACCTGTGGGGGGGTATTGTTCAGGGTGAGGTTGTAGGCAAAAGACGATGAACAGAAAACAGAAAGGATAAGAATGATAAATATGTGTGCGGAAACTCTTTTACTCATGTGATTCTCCTGAATTAATGGATTTGAGAGCATTATAATTTATGGGATATGTGATGTCAAAGGGGAGGATAAATATTCATTAAGCTGAGGTTTCAGTTGATGGGTTTTTGTAGCAGATTTCACTGAGTAATGCTCAGGGGTAACCATAGTTAAAGTTGAAATTAGCAATTATTTAGAGCACCTACAACTAAATGATTTCAAATAAGCTAATTGGCGAAGATTACCAGCTAAAATGGAGGAATTTTGTGAGTCCGGAATGAACAGTTCGTCAGTCCTTGTTGTAAACTTCAGCAGCTTATTTGTCCTGGCCCTTCAATTTTTCAACGGCCCGATTTCTCTCTTCCCTTGCATCTATGATCAGTTTGTAGGCGATATAATACTTGTAAATGTTGCTAACGTAAGTCACTGTTTCCGAACCTATTTTTTCGGCAGCAATATACTCCACGTTGTGAAACCAGACGTTCGGATCCAGTCCACGCTTGGCCGCCTCCCTGCGCAGCTGGGAAATCCGACCCGCGCCGGCATTGTATGAAGCAAACGAAAACAAGGTTTTGTCCAGTTGGGTCATCGGCTCGTTTTCGTAGTATTTGTCTATCATCCAACGCATGTATTTGATACCGGCGTGAATGTTTGTCTCGGTCTGGGCAATATCGCCTACCCCGAGTTCCTTACCGGTATCGGGCATAATCTGCATTACTCCAATTGCACCTACCGGGCTCCGTACGGCCTGATTGAGCTGGGATTCCTGATATCCCTGGGCAGCCATAAGCAGCCAGTCCACGTTATACTTGTCTCCGTACTTCTGAAAATACTGAATCAGGGTAATGAATTTTTTGCGTTCAGCCTCAGAGGTAGCGTCCTTTACATATTTTGCGTTCTTGAAATAGCGTGCCAGGATCTGACTGCCCGAAGCGGTTCGTTGGCCATGGCGTCCCAGGAAATCGTCAAGGGCGGCCTTGAGGAACGGACTCCCCTTTCGGATGGCCCAACCGATTTCTCCTCCGGTATGCAGAGCAATCCCTTCGTGTATATTGATCCCCGGAAAAACCTGCTTCCAGAAAACCGCCTTGTGACGATCCACGACGATGAGCGGAATCAGTCCTGCGTTTACCATCTCAATCAGGTCCTCATCTTCCAATGTGTCGGGAGCTTCCTTGAGAATGACTGCAGGTTTTTTCTCCGCGGCAAAGCGCTGGTTAAGGGCTGTCAGGCTCTCGTAATAGCTGGAGGATTTGCGGACAAAGACTTCTTTTCCCGCCAAGTCGTCCACACTGGACATCTCAGGAGAAGCGGGACCGGATATCAACAATTCTTTCACATCGGAATACACGGGTGAGGAAAAATCCACAAGTTTCTGTCTTTCCTCGGTTATAGTGAGGTTTGCTGCTGCAATGTCCCCCTTGCCGGCAACAAGGGCATTCAGTAGTTCGTTTCTGGCCACGGGGATGAACATCACCCGCACCTTGAGATGTTTTTGTTTTAGCTTCTTCTGTTTTGCCAGCTTTTTGTTCAGATCCTCCTCGAACAGGCGAAATGCATCGTAGGTCGCACCGCGCTGAGTTCCCTTGTCCAGAAAATAGAAGGTTTTATTGTACACCGTCAGTACCCGAATGATTCTGCGGTTAATCATTCCGTCGAGATCGCCTTTCCAGGGCTTCATGGCTTCAGCAGGCGGAAGGGTGAGTTGTCCGCGTTTCTTTGTCTGTACTGCGGACTTTTGTTCTTCCGCAGCATGGATAGAACTGGCAAATAAAATGCACACAAGAGCCACAGCAAAGATAAGGGGTAGTGAAGCATTGGATGAGAATATTGCCCGGCGGTATGTTTGCTTGTGCATATCGGTCATAGTGATTTTGCGTTCCATGAGTTTATCTGAACTCCTTCTATGAATTTGGGTTATTGTGTAGATGGTTTGGCGATGATGGATTTGTTCCATAGTAAAATCCATATACTTTCAACTTATTACCATTCGTACAATTAATATTTCAAGAAAAATCTTGTGATGCTCTCTTTCGGGAAGCTGTTAACACCATCTCCTGCTGAAAAAATCACGATCAAATATATGCACCTTTCAACCCATAATAAATGGAAAGCTTCATAAATATTGGCACATTGTCGAGGTTTGCACACACCTACAATTCGTGCATAGGGCATAATACGAAGAACCGCAAATTACGAATAGAACTGTAGTGTAACATGAGGATGAGCCAC
>CAYMTB010000249.1:0-5164 GCA_964393225.1 uncultured Syntrophorhabdaceae bacterium | reverse complement strand
AGGAGAAAGCGCAGCGGAAAGAGGACAAGAGGGAGCAAAAAGAGGACAAAAAGGAGCATAAGCAGGAGCAAAAGCAGGGTGGCGGACACGGCCAGGACCAGGGATACGGTCAGGGACAGGGTCAGGGACACGGCGGCCAGGGTAAGAATTAAACTGAACCTTCCGAAGGGTGGCGTTTGCCCCGAAGTGGTGCACGATCACGAATCGGTGTAATCCCTGTAGCAAAAAAGATGACACGCTTCCTTATGAAAAGAGTTACAAAATAATTGTCGCTTCTGCGACAGACATAAGTCAGCGCTTCTGGTAACGCACTGCATATGGTTTTAAACTTATTACAAGGAGGAGTACCGTTATGAAAAAAAGAAATGTTTTTATCAGTTATTTACTCATGCTTATGTTAATTGCCACCTTTGCGGCCTGTGCATCTTCACCCAAACAGGAGAGCACCGGTGATTACGTTGACGATTCAGTCATTACGACCAAGGTAAAATCACTGCTTGTAGCGGATGATTTTCTCAAGTCATTCGAGATCAGTGTTGAAACTCGCAAGGGCATCGTCCAACTGAGCGGCTGGGTCAGCACTCAAGAGGCCGTCAATAAAGCGGGCCATATAGCAAGGAACGTCGGAGGGGTCAAATCCGTGAAGAATAATCTGACCGTGAAGTGAACTACCCCGCATTATCGACCTGCGAGGCAAATTAGGCGATTGTCATCAGACGGGTACTACAATGGTTTAACAGGGTATATTCGGACCCTGACATGTTTACCGTAAGAGGCTGAAAAGGATTTATCAAAAAAAGGAGAAAATATGGAGACAAAAAAATGTGGTAACTGGATCGTAAGAGGTTTGCTAATGGGAGCACTACTTTTCGCTGTTTCCGGAATGACATCTCCGGCTTGGGCAGATGACGCCGAGCAGAGCGCGCAACTGGCAGATAAGGCACGCATGACCCTGGAGAACTTTGTCAAGGCCCAGGAAATGGAGGCTTTTCGTAACCTCTTAAAGGATGCGAGAGGCGTCTTTATTGCCCCGCAAATTCTTAAAGGGGCCTTTGTTGTTGGTGCTTCCGGAGGCAGCGGGGTCTTCGTAGTCCGTGACAGAAAAACGGGAACCTGGGCAGGACCTGCCTTTTACACAATCGGCGAGGTAAGTTTCGGTTTTCAGGCAGGCGGTGAGGCCTCAGAAGTGATACTCCTTGCCATGACCGACCGTGGCATCACAGCGCTCCTCGGGAATAGCGCCAAACTTGGTGCAGATATCGGTATCGCCGTCGGACCGGTCGGTATGGGAGCAGCAGCTTCAACAGCCAACCTCAGTGCCGACATTGTCAGCTTTGCCAGTTCAAAAGGGTTGTTTGGCGGAATTGCTCTTGATGGAGCCCTTGTAAAGGTGCGTAACGGATTGAATGAGGCCTACTACAGTAAGAAGAATGTCACCCCTACCGATATCCTTATCCAGAGAACGGTCACTAACCCTCGGGCTGAGAGCCTGATCAGGTCAGTTGCCGCGGCGGTTGAGGGAAAGTAGGGTCAGGGCTTCCTTACCGGGAAGATCGAAGCAGACATGAAGTTCGACGATACAGATCTCCGCAGTACGTTCCCTCGCTTCACCCCGGAGGCCACGAAGACCAAGTCGGTCTTCGTGGTTATGCTCCGCAGTTTCATAGTAAATCATGTTTTTCACCGACCTTCCCCATACAGCTCACGAGTCCTTTTGCGTAAAGCCTGCCAACGGTTTCAAAGAGGATATATTTTGTTGACAGGAGTGGAATCTGCAGCTCTTCCGCAAGCCGTATTGTTTCCGGAAGGGGAAGTTTTCCGCGAACCATGATGATGGCTGCTATGCCAAGAACAAAGGCCGTATTGATAACATTAGGATTCGTCAGGCCGGTCAAAAGCAACATCCCTTCTGTACCAAAAAACATGACATCAGACATCAGATCGGCGCAGCCGGCCTCTTTTATATCCAAACCCATCTGATCGTGGCCTACAATAACTTCTGCATCCAGCATCTCTTTCATCTCCTGAAGCGTCACTTTGGGCTCCTCCTTTTGTTGATCAGGATATAATATATCAAAAACAGGAATATAATGAACCACTAAATTTCAGCAGCAGGTTACCTATCTGCCCACAGGCAGGCGCAATTTCTTATCTTCCTATCTTCATAACCTCGTATCTTCAGTCTGTCTCTTTATCCATGTTACATAAAAGATTAGCTTAAGTGAAAACTAAACGCTCTACGCTAAACGCTATCCGCTAAGTTGAGGAACGAGGAAGTCATGAGTAATTGAGTTCTATCCGGTCTCGCTGCAGATGAATTCGTCTGTGAATAACAGTCCGGAAAATTTACAGCCCCAATCTGTTACCTGTGGCAGTATTCTTGCGAAAAATATCCCTAATTGTGGTATAATCACATTATGAATTCCCGGTTTAAATAAGCATCTGATATCCGTTATGATGACCTCGATAAATCAACGCTTTTTCAGCAGAATACTGTTATTCTTCGTCCTGATTGCTTTTGGAACCTATGGTTTTCTTCATTATGACCTCTATGTCTATTTTATCCACAAGGAGAAGGCGATCGCCTTCATCAATTCCTATCATCCTTATGACGAGTTTGTTTTCATATTCCTTCAAATCCTGCAGGTTGTAGCAGCCCCGATACCGGGAGAAGTCACCGGCCTCATCGGCGGTTACCTCTATGGCCCCCTCATGGGCACGATCTATTCCACCATCGGCCTCACCATCGGTTCGTGGCTTGCTTTTCTCCTTGCCAGGGTATTTGGCCTTCCTTTTGTGGAAAGGATAGTAAAACCTGATGTTATCAAAAAATACGACTACGTCATGGAACACCGCGGGGTCCTTATCTCCTTCGTCCTCTTTCTCATCCCCGGATTCCCGAAGGACTGCCTGTGCTACATCATGGGGTTGAGTCACATGACAATAACGACATTTCTCATTGTTTCCACGATTGGCAGGTTGTCTGGAACCATTTTGCTTTCCGTCTGCGGAAGCTACGCTCATAACAACCAGTATGGCGCTCTCATTATTGCTTTCGGTGTGAGCGGTATCTTTGTTATTCTGGCCTACGTGTACCGGGAAAGATTAATAAAAATATTAAGGAGAAAAAAATAATCCCAGACCTTCTTCATTCACATAATTCTTCAGCCGCTTCTGTAATCGCTCTCCCCAACTCCTCTGTGGTTGCCGTCCCCCCGAGGTCAGGGGTTTTAACGTTTTTGCCAGACAGTACCATTTCGATTGCCTTTTCAATCGTCTTTGCCGCATCACTATAACCAAGATGGTCAAGCATCATGGCACCTGACCATATCTGACCGATAGGGTTGGCAATGCCCTTCCCTGCTATATCGGGGGCAGAACCATGGACAGGCTCAAACATGGATGGAAAATCCCGTTCAGGATTCAGGTTCCCCGATGGAGCAATGCCAAGGCTTCCCGCAATAGCCGGTCCAAGATCCGAAAGGATATCACCGAAGAGATTACTTCCCACAAGAACATCAAACCTCTCAGGATGGGATACAATGGCTGCCGTGAGGCCGTCTATGTGGTACTGGTCGGCTTTTATCCCGGGATATTGCCGGGATATTTCTCTGAATATTTCATCCCAGTAAGGCATGGTAAATACAATGCCGTTCGACTTCGTAGCTGATGTGACATGTTTTTTCGGCCGTTTTTCTGCCAGCTCAAAAGCAAAGCGTATTATCCTTTCAACGCCCTTACGGGTAAAGACAGATGTCTGCATCACCATTTCCTGCTCGGTTCCGGTATACATCTTCCCGCCTACATTAGAGTATTCCCCCTCATTGTTTTCTCTTACTACGCAGAAGTCTATATCTTCAGGTCTTTTATCCCTCAATGGGCTCACGATACCCTTCAGGAGCCTTACCGGCCTCAGGTTTACGTATTGGCAGAATGTTCTTCGTATCGGGATGAGTAAACCCCAAAGGGAAATATGATCCGGCACATCAGGAGCCCCCACAGCACCAAGATAGACAGCGTCAAATCCTTTTAATGTATTTAATCCGTCGGAAGGCATCATCTCGCCATGTGATGCATAATATTCACAACCCCACGGGAAAAATTCCCATTTACATTTGATACCAAAATATTTCCCGACAGTTTCAATGACCCTGATGCCCTCAGGCACTACTTCTTTCCCGATACCGTCCCCGGGAATAACGGCTATCCTATGCATATTTCCTCCTAAAATAACTTGGTGCACCTTTTCTCATATAAAAGGTAGTTCCATTAAAAATACACAATAATACATCATTTTCCATAAAATGAATTTTAAAGGAAAATGTAAAAAAGACAACAAAAAAAGATATACCAGCATGATGTATAATGCTTTTCGGTGAACACCAAAGCTAATGCACAAGACAAAGACGGAGGTGTCAGAATGGTCATTAAAACGTCCGCGCTGGACATTATATGTTTTTTTGTATTTTACCGTGAATCTCAAAAAAGATGACAAATACCGATATAATGAAGTATCATAGGACAGATTATGAATAAGCTGATTGCAATCATAGATGACGAACCCGACATTCTGGAGCTTGTTTCCATCAATCTTAAAAAAGCGAGCTACAGGGTTAAAGAATTTCTTGATTCGGAGTCTTTTTTCAAATCTCTCGCTGCCGAAACCCCTGATCTCATTATACTGGATCTCATGCTTCCCGATATGGATGGATTCGAGGTATGTAAATTCCTTAAAGGCCAGGACAAGTACGCCTCCATCCCTATAATCATGCTCACTGCGAGGGCAGAAGAAACCGAAAAGGTTCTCGGTCTGGAACTCGGTGCCGATGATTATGTAACAAAGCCTTTTTCACCAAGGGAACTTGCGGCAAGGGTAAAGGCGGTCCTGAGAAGGAATATCCCGAAAGAGGAGACAAAAAGGATCAAGATCGGGGACATACTTGTCCTTGATACTGAAAAATACGAAGTTGAGTTGGAAGGCGAAAGAATAGAACTTACCACGACCGAATTCAAAATATTGCAGCTTCTCTCTACAAAAAAAGGGTGGGTCTTTTCGAGGGAAAGGATACTCCAGCATCTCTGGGGTGATGACAAGATGGTACTGGACAGAACTGTGGATGTACATATCAAGCATCTCAGAGAAAAGCTCGGCAAAGCCTCGATG
>CAYMTB010000248.1:0-5195 GCA_964393225.1 uncultured Syntrophorhabdaceae bacterium | reverse complement strand
CCTTCGAGTCTAAACTATTGGGTGGAAAGTGTCTCACTTATATTGGCACAGAGGGTGGAGGCAAGCACGCTGGACTATAGGGAGACTCTTGCACTTCTTTTGGAAATTTATTCGAAACACGGCGCAACGGAACGTCTGGTCATCTCTCCAACGGGAAGCAAGATGCAGACTGTGGCCGTGGGCATTTTCAGAGCGTTCATGAATGATGTTCAGGTTGTGTATCCTGTCCCTAGTTCTTTCCCCACCCCTTCGAATTACACAGTGGGGGTGAAAGAACTATATTGTTTGCCACTTGACGTATTTGCGACTCTGATGTAGCCTACATCGGAGTACAGATGTTGTTGCATTCTTTACATCGCGGCTTGAATAACGCCATTTCTTTCCGTAATTCATTCCGACTTATGGAAGGCACCATCCACGCTTTGTAGGTGTTCTAAATAATTGGCAAATTCAACTTTCACGCTGGTCATTTCTGCACATAACATCCTATAATCCTCCTGACAACAACTAATTTTAAAAAAACAAACCAATTATGATATCAACCTGTTATTCATATCGTTCTTTGTGAGCACGCACCTCTCCTGTCGGTCTTGTCTTTGGTAGCCTGCATCTTCGTATCCGGCGGTTGTTCTCACCGTACCGCGAACCCGCACCTCAGCGTTATCATTATCCGGTGTGCGCTTTGCCACCGATCATCCTTTATCCAGGCTGCATGATTCTGGTGAGAGGCCCTGTATTGTAATGCTCGAGGTCATATGCCTCTACGGAGTGAATCGGGCTCTCTCGCCGGTAGTATTCTTTTTTTATTCAGTTATGCAATCCGGATTAAACACCTCCTTTTTTTTCATAAGCGCCCATGCAATCACAAGGAGCTTTACGGCAAGCTTTATCCTCATCTTGCCGGCTATTCCTTTCTCCCGCTCCCTGCCTTTTATCCTGTTGGTAAAGTAGGCAATGAAACGGAGATTTTTCGTAGAAGCATAAAGCGCTGCCATGTAGAGCCCGTGGCGGAGATCCGCCTTTCCTCTTTTGGAAATGACGGGGACAGCGCCGCTTTTCTTTCCGCTCCGGTCAGCTGAAAGATCGAGACCTGCCATTTTGAGCACCTGCCGTTCATTTTCAAATCTATGGGGATTACCTATGGCCCCGAGTACCTTTGCGGAGATATCGGGACCGAATCCCGGAATAGTTAAGAGATAGGTATACTCGGGGAACCTGCTGCATACCCCTGACATTTTCATGTCGGTGTTCTGGATCATGACGTTGAGCTGCTGCAATGCCTCGACGAGGAGTCCCGCCTCAAAGGACGTAGCCGGGGTTGCCTCACAGCCTATTGACGTTTTTGCCTTGGTATAGACATCCCATAACCGTTTCCGCTGTGCTTCCCCCGCCCTTGAGGGCAGGATCATACGGACAAACTCCTCGAAAGGAAGAGCTGAGAGTTCCCTGGGATCGAGACACCACTTCACGATTGGGGGGCCTTCAACATTCCTGAGGTGGTCATCCGCCTCTGGGAAGTACTGGGCGATAAGGTGGTTCCTGATACGTACCTTATATACCTGCATAAGTTTCTTGAGGCGTCTCTTCAGGGAAAGAAGGCTTCTCAATTCTCTGAGGTCGGTGGAGGGGAACTCATAAAAAAGACACTTACCCTGGGAAATGAGATCGGCCACGTTGGCGGCATCCTTGGTATCGTGTTTGTCCCAGCGTCCGTCGAGGAGTTCACGGTTTTTCCTTACCGAGGCCCCTGCTTCCAGGACGACCGTACGTCCCTGCCGCAAAAGATATTCTGCCAGGGGCTTGTGGTAATCGCCGGTCGGCTCGAGGCCGAATACGACCTTAGGTAACGCATGCCGGGTCTTTAAGGCATCCACATGACAAGAGAGTTTCTCAAAGCCTTCCCGGGTGTTGTCAAAGATCAGTTTTTTAAGAAGTGTCTTCCCTGTTGCCGTACCCATGAAAGCATGGTGTTTTTCCTTTGCTATGTCGATCCCGATGATCAGATGTTTCGTTGACCCCCGGACCGTGCTCCTCAGTTGACGGAACTCCTTCAATCTGCTATCCTCGTTCATATTCACAGAGACCTCCTTGTTGGGTTTTTTGATGTGGGGACATCATTTAATAACTTAACGGGAGGTCTCATTTTTTGGTAGTCTGATAAAATACTTTTTTCTCTGATAGTCTTTGGGATGTGCCTTGAATGCATGGTAATATAACGGAATGAAAGCTGCTATGCAAAATGCATTTGTCTGTAGTGTCTCCGTAGCCCTATTTAGATGAAGTAGGGAAGTTCCGGGACTCATGCCTGCAGATATTGTTCCACAAATTCCCGCGGTTTGAGCACACTGATCTCTTGAAAACCGGATACCTTCAGTAGATGCGTTGCCAACGCTTATGATGGTTTTACATCCTGCAGATAGGGCACATACAAAAATCTTATCATCATCAGGATCATCGCAAACGGGTTGGTGAAGTTTTGCGGCTTTTACGATCACCGTGTTTGCTATGACGAACTTGAGCATGGGTTCAAGATTGATAAGGGGGTATTGGTAAGCATTTTGCCAATCTTTCCATATTCGTCAAGTATTTCCCCTGAAATTATCAGGATGAGTCTGTTGTTGTTCCATGATGGGGATAGCCGCCGAAATAAACTCCGGAGATAAAGACGTTTGTGTTGAGAATGACCTTCAAGACTGTTTACGCGCTTTGAGAATAGTCTTCTTGATGTCGGACGGACGCAAACCGGACTTTTCTGCCTCCTGCCGGGCACTTGTTATTAATGCCTCAAATGTGTCCGGGTTGGGTTCGGCTATTGTCTTCAAGATGAGCAAGTCATCCTTGCCCATGACAACGAACTGTGATCCCGCTTTGAGGTTGAGTTGTTTCCGTATGATCTCGGGAATGACCACCTGCCCTTTAGACGACATCTTCGTTGTTGCTATTTCTGCCATACTGTCTCCTTTTCTGCGTCTTACTGGTAAGATTATATGTAAGAAAATATCCCAGTGCAAGAAAAATGTAAGCGTGAACCGTCAGGTATGTTCGAGGACTTTTGCTTTCAGTAATACTCTTACAAGACAATGAGCAGAAGAGGAGAATAAATGAAAGCCTCAACCAGTGATCTTTCCGAACTTTATAATATCAATGAACAGGGCAAGATACAGCCTCAGCATCAAAAAGGTTTGTACCTGGGCGATGGGGTAAAACTCCCGATTCAACAGAATTTTACCAGGTTAGGGGGGCAGTATCTTCCGGACAACCTTCGGGGAGGGCATTTCGGATGTTTCGGCACGACCGGAGCAGGGAAAACGCGGTTTATGGCGCATCTCATATATCAGGATATCCTGTCCGGCGGAAGTGTCGTACTGTTCGACCCTAAAGGTGATGATAGCCTTATCGCCACGGTAATACAGTCTGCTGCTGAGTCGGGTCGTCTTGATGAATTGATGTTCATATCGCCTATCTATCCCGATGCATCGGTTAAGATCGACCCTTTGGCATATTACTATATTCCTGATGAATTGATTCACCATATCGTCTCGGGTATCCGCTCACGTGAAGAGTTCTTCGAGAATATTGCGACAAATATCACGACGGTCATCATCACGGGACTCATCGCGAAATTCCTGGCAAAAGGTGAAAAACCGCTCATCAACCTGTCGGATGTAAAAGAGAGGATTACGTACAAGGCGATGCTCGATTTTGTCGAAAGCCTTAAAATGCTCAGAAATAATCCTGATATAAAAGTGAGAAACATGATAGACGATGCGCTGACAGCGGTCTTTCACATCACTCAGTATCCTCAGGATTTTTTTTCAAAGGTATCATCATCACTGGGAACTGTTCTTGCGCAGTTAACATCATCAACGACCGGGCAAATCATCGGCAAGACATACAAGAATGCATTCATCAAGAGACTTGAAGAAGGGGAAAGAGTTATTCTGATATGCAATACAGGCAGCCTTCTGGCCAGAAAGACCGCTTCCGTTATTGCAAGAATTCTCATGTCAATGATTCAGAGTACGTTAGGAAGGGTGCTTGCATCGGGAAGGGTATTCGATCCTCCTCTATCGATTTATATGGACGAGGGGCATAACATACTTTACAACGGAATAGAAGAGATGTTCAGTAAGGGGAGGGCGGCCAACGTATATCTGCACTTCTTTACACAGAGCATGTCGTCTATGAATGAAGTTGTCGGAGAGAATACAACTCAAAGCATCATGGATAACATAAATACATGGGTATTTATGCACGAAAACGATGAAAGGACGGCACGGTTCATAGAAGACTCATCGCCGTTGGTTACTGTTTGGAGAAAGGTTGTCAACACCGGCGGCGGTAATATGAGTGTATCATCAAGGGAGGAAACCGAACGGGTTATCCTCAAGGAGAGGGTACTTCGTCTTAAAAAGAGATACTTTTATCTCAGAAGGGAAGGGGATTACTACAAGTGTATGGTACCGAATGTCCCAGATCCCTATGTGAAACTGATCTTTCCTGAGGTATCCCATAAGGCAGAGGTACCCCATCAGGCAGAGTCAGAGGGGGAGCACGTTGAAGCCGTTTAACGAGTTTTTTAATCCCGACAATATCAAAGGGTACGATGGATTTATTAATATGCTCTTCGAAGGTTTTCTTCACGGGTCGCTTCTTAAAATCCTCGCGTTCCTGTCGCTGGTTATATTCGTATATATGGTCGTGAGGAAGAAAACGAATATCATTGTTGCGATATTATTCTACGCAATCGCATTTGTGCTTACATACCTCACAGAGTTTTTTAAATTTTTGATGTGAAAAAAATATAGAGTGCCCGGAAACACAAACAAAGTTAAACGGAAGGAGGGGGGGGGATGGGATAAGCTATCTATCTTCAATTAAATCGATTACAGGGCAACGTAGAGGTTTTCGGATTAGGTATTCGATCCTTTCCGGATTAGGTGTTCGAGATTGACCGGATTTTACACGTAGAGGTTTTCTTTATGGAATTAGAGTAGTAAAACCTCTTTTCCTCATGCTGCAAAACGCTCTTATTAGTATATAGCCGCACGCACTCTTTTTAAATTCTCCCGTTAAATAAATCTGAGGTTGCTCTTATTACTTCATACTGAAATTTCTCCGGAATTATCGGAAGCGTATTGAGATCCCATTTCTTCCACTGGTCTCCATAAGCATCGGGGTTTTTGGGAGTAACA
>CAYMTB010000247.1:0-5197 GCA_964393225.1 uncultured Syntrophorhabdaceae bacterium | reverse complement strand
AAAAACAAGACCGCTGATTATTATTTTATGTAATATTTTAAGTCTGTTAAAATATTTTTTCATAATTACCCACGATTTAATTTAAAACGGGAGACTTCATTCTGTAAAACCTGAACCGCTGCGTTAAGCTGTTCCGCTACCCGTTTATACTCTGATAAGGAATCCTTTGTCTGGTCAGCAGCATTCAATAACTGGCCCATAGCTTCACTGATCTGCTGGGCGCCTTCCACCTGCATATGCATCCCTTTATTCACAACCTCAAACCTGGGACTTAAGGTTTTAACCTGGTCAATAATCTGACCGAGCTGATCACCGATTGTTTCTATAGAAACCACCCCGCGCCTTACCCCCTCGGCAAACTTATCCATCTCCATCACCCCTGAGGATACAGAAGACTGCATTTCCTTGACCATATATTCTATGTCCTTTGTGGCTATTGCTGTTTGATCGGAAAGACGGGTAATCTCCCTGGCAACCACCGAAAACCCTTTTCCGTATTCCCCTGCCTTTTCTGCTTCAATAGCGGCATTCAGGGATAAAAGGTTTGTCTGATCCGAAATCTTGTTAATAGTCGTAACAATACCTGAAATCTTGTTTGCCTTTTCATTAATAACGCCCAGTTTTGATGAAATGTAACTGGTAGCTTCAATAAATTCACGCATTGATGACTGCATGCGGTTCAGCTTGTCACGTCCTGTCTCAGCCATTGAAGCAGTATCTGAGACCGTTTCACTCACTCCTCCCATGGTCCGCATAAGGTCTTCAGACGTGGTTGTAATCTCTTTATTTGTTGCATTAACCTCCCGGATTGATGCCGCCTGTTCGGCAATTGTTGCTTCGAGCTGCCTCGCTGATGCGGCTATTTCAGTAGTTGACGAGGTAACCTGGATCCCGGAAAGCTGAACCTGACCTATAAGGGAATCAAGGCTTTCCCTCATGTTGTGAAGGGCACCCAGCAGTTGACCTGTTTCATTCGTGCTCTGCGACAAACCTGCCATATCCGATTCCTCGTCTTTTACCCGGAGATCGCCCTTGGCCATACTCTGAAGCCTCTCTTTTACTACTGCCAGGGGTTGTGTAATGCTTTTAGCAAAAATCCATGAGATTAAAATAATCACAAAGGATATTACAATAAGGAGAACAGCCAGTTTAACTGCTTTGTTCCAGAAATTCTTCTGAACATCATCGATATAAATACCGGAGCCGACAACCCAACCCCACGGCTCAAAGGATTTTACGTAAGCCAATTTAGGGGTAGCCTTTTCCGAACCCGGCTTTTTCCATACATAGTCAACAAAACCGGACTTCTGGGCCTTAGCCTTTTCTACAAAAGCCACTACAATCTTCTTTCCGTTAACATCAGTCAGGCCTGATTGGTCTTTGCCCTCCAATTCAAAATACGGGTGTGCAACCATAAATCTGTTCATGTCATTTATCCAGAAATATTCGGTACCTTCATACCGCAGTGTTTTGATTAAATCCTTTGCCTTCTGCTGCGCTTCCTGCTCAGGCATTTTCCCGTCTTTGGAGGCATTATAGTAGTACTGGATCATATCATACGCTGTTTCCACAACGCTTCGTGTTCGTGATTTTTTTTCTTCGAGAAGATCATTTCTCAGGGAAACCAGAAATATAAATTCTGTCAATACAAGGCTGAACAACGATATCCCGACAATCAGCCAGAGTTTATATTTGATTTTTAATTTTCCAGCAAAATTACTCATGCAAAACCCCCGCAAGTGTGTCTTTGCTTCATCATATCATAAACAATAGTGAATAGTGAAAGGTAAAAGGTGAAAAGCGGTTGAGTGAGTTGAGTGAGTTGAGTAGGGGAAGATAAAAGGGGAAAAATAGGAAAAATAGAAGGTTGGATGATTAGAGGTTTAGCCAAACATCCAACCTTCTAATCATCCAACCAGCCGTGAATGGCTGTGAACTGTGAACCGTGAACCGTGAACAATTTTTTAATTTTTTATTGACAATCATGCCTTTTATCACGAGAATAAAAAGATTGAACAAACACGATGGAGGGTTATATGGGCCTGCTGATACTGGCGTTGATAATAATAGTTCTGGTTGCTGCTTTTTCAGTTCAAAATGCAGCGCCTGTCACAATCTCTCTTCTCTTATGGAAATTCCAGGCCTCTCTGGCAATAGTCACTTTTCTTTCTGTTCTAATCGGTGTTGTCATTGCTGCAATTATTTCATTCTGGTTCAGCTTGAGAAAACCAAAAAAGGAAGATAAGTAGATTCCCGCGGCCTTGCCTGTGGGAATCTACCCAGCGAGTACTGCGAGCGAGAGGGGGAGGCTCCGGCTGTTTGGCTGCCGGAGGGGGCGACGCAAGCCCCGGTAATAGAAGTTAACTTTCAGACTAATCTGCAGCAAGACCGCACTCTACGCCCATCTCTCTGCATACCCGAAATACGCTGTCCACCACAAAAGATGCATCTTCAGGCTTTCCTGAAGCCATAGTAGAAGTTATGATGAGCTGGCTTAAATTATCCTGGAGACTGGCAATTTTCATGCTTGCCGTATGTTGGCCATAGGTAAAATCGATCGTACGGGTTGCATCGTCCCTGCGGGTGATCCTGGCGTTCTGATTTCCTTTAAGAAGCTTAACTGCCGTGTTATATACATTATCTGCCTTTGCCTCCAGCAAAACAGTTGCAACATTATTGTTGCTATTCTCGAGCTGGCTGGCAAGGTGAGATATTTTACCCACTGCTTTTCTTCCTAAAAATACCCACTGTGCATATACAACACTCGTGAGAAAGAGCGATACCATCAAAACCATTGAAACAACTCTAAAAAGTGTTACAATTTTCCCGTTTCTGACCATCTTATCCGCCTCCCTTATTAGGAATTGATGTTTAGAGGGCTAGCTAAACATCCAATCATCCGAAATCCTTTACCCATTACCCTCGGCCCCTGCCTTTTGTCCTCTACGCTATGCGCTCCACGCTATACTCTGCCTTTCATTGCGGTAATGTGAAATAAAATGTTGCACCGGCGTTTACTTTCGCCTCAGCCCACACCTCTCCGCCATGTCGATTAATAACCCGTTTTACAATGGCCAATCCAATACCCGTCCCTTCGAACTCATCAGAGTTGTGAAGCCGTTCAAAAACTTCGAATATCTTTTGGGCATGATCCATTGGAAACCCCACCCCGTTGTCTTTAACATAATAAACATGTTTTTCATGTTCAACCCGTTCTCCCACCTCTATGAATATTTTACCCTTGGGTTTACTAAATTTGATAGCATTACTTAAAAGATTGGAAACAACCTGTCTCACCATGGTACCATCCGCATGTGCCTTTGATAATGGTTTTATGTTCAGTTTGATTTCACGCCCCGCGTATATTACCTTGAGCTGTTCAAAAGCCTCTCTGACAATATTTTCCATATCAATAATCGAAATCTCAATATTCTTACGCCCCAGGCTGATAAAAGCAAGAAGATCATCAATAAGCTCTCTCATCTGTATCGAACTTTTATTTATCATTGCAATATATTGCTGTGCCTTCTGGTCCAGAACACCGGTATATTTCCCGATTAATCTGTGCGAGAGGCCTTCGATTGCAATTACAGGCGTTTTCAAGTCATGAGATACAGAGTAACTGAAGGTTCTCAATTCCTGATTAATAGTTTCGGTTTCTTTGATGTGCTGACCGAGCTTTTCATTTAAGCTTTCCAATTCTGCTGTTCTTTCCCGGACCCTCCTTTCAAGCTCATCATGGGCTTTTTTAAGCGCCCTTTCTGCACGTTTCTGTTTTGTAATATCAGAGAGCATCACAATATATCTGCCCTCGTCAAGGTAATATGGCCTGAATTCAACATCTCTTTTCTTTCCGTTTTTACGCACGATAGTGAATACCTGCGTAACACCTTTTCTGGTAATATCACTCTTCCATGCCCGGATAACATTTTCTCTGTAGCTTTCGTCAGGATATACCTTACGAAACCAGTCACGCCCTGTAGGGACATCTTCAGATTTATAACCGGTAATTCTCGTGAATTCATCGTTAATGTAAAGATACCTTCCATCCTTATCCATCATCACAACACCGTATGGCGCCTTTTGCAGGATCGAAAAAAATGTTTTCCTTTCCTTCCGGAGAAGTATATCCAGCTTCTTCTTTTCAGTAATATCATCAACCATCTCAATCGCTGCAATGATATTGCCGTCATTATCTTTAAGGGGGGATGAAACAATCCTGTAATGAATGCTTTCTTTTCCTGCAGGTGTATCTGTAACCGACTCGTATACCTTCCCATCCATAAGCGTTTTGTATGTAGGGCAGTAGGAACAGACAGTACCTCTCGGCGGATTATTGAATGCCTTATAACAAACCGGTTTTTTTGAGGCATCGATATCCGGGAACCATCTTTTCATCTGATTGTTCATGGAGAGAATTTCCATGCGCGGACTGATAAGCGCAACGCCTATGCCTATATTGTCGATAACACCGCTGTATCTCTCTTCCAGTTCCCTCAACCCGTCTACTGCACTTTTTCGCTCAAGGCCAAGCTGTTTAATTTCAGATATAAGCTCATTTTTTGTCTTATCTTTATAGCCCATCAATGTGGTCCCCCGAAGATAAGCATAACATATTTGAAACCTTTACAAAACTCCAAAAATACTGTCATAAAGGCTGCCCCGTAATTCCTGTACAAATAGTCTTGCATTTCCCGAAATAATTATTCATACTTGTCCATACTACAAATGGTTTCATAAAGAAACCCAATATATAAGGAGAATTAAAGATGCCGGAAGGAAAAGTTAAATGGTTTAATGATGCAAAGGGGTTCGGTTTTATTGAGCAGGAAGATGGCAAAGATCTATTCGTACATCATTCCGCGATTCAGGGAGAAGGCTTTAAATCACTGGCCGAGGGTGATCATGTCAGTTTCGATGTTGTCAAAGGCCCTAAGGGTCCTGCTGCTGAGAATGTTCGCAAGTTGAAAAACTGATTACAAGGGTTTTATACCAGATTTTTTATCAGGATGAGCATCTGTGTCGGGTTATTCTCTGCAAACCCGACACCATGCTCTGATGATTCATCCGGCTTTAATGCTTTAGCCGCAGTTATTAACATCTCTCACTTTGTTATCCATACTCCTTAAATTTTCTCCACTTCCCCTGTAATCTTTACTCCCCTATAACCTTTACGAGTACCCGTTTTTTCCGTTTT
>CAYMTB010000246.1:0-5198 GCA_964393225.1 uncultured Syntrophorhabdaceae bacterium | reverse complement strand
GCTCATGAATTATCTTAAGGCCACAGGGATACCAGTAGGGCTACTTGTCAATTTTAAGCATTCGAAGGCAGAAATCAAAAGAATAGTATTCGCGGCCCTGCCCGAAGGGCATGGAGTATATCGGGTGACAGGTCGGCAGCCGATATAAAAATACCGTCCAGCAGTTGTCCGCAGTTGTCGAGCGCAAGCGGGCGGCTAAATAAGGTTTTATATTGTGCATTCCTGAGACAGTTTTTAAGTTACTGGGGCTTATTATTCCGGAAAGTGCTAAGTTTTACGGATATCAATTGAAATGGAACCTTAAGAATACAGTGATAAAACAGTTGAGTGAGTTGAGTAGTAGAGTAAGTGGGTCGAAGGACAAAAAAGACAAGGCGTTTTCGCCACAGATGTAAATCTGATGGACACGTATAAAAACGATACAATGATTGAGTTTGTTCATGCCCTTGGCAGGGCAGAAGTAAATTTTACCCGCAAGGGTGTGCGGGTTTACCTGATTTGCCGCTCTATCACAAATCGGGTAGAGAAAATATTCATCTGTGTTAATCAGCTCTAATCTGTGGCTAAAGAAAAGAGGTATTTTTCACGGATTTGTTAATAGAAGTTATTATGCAATAAAGGGATTTTGGATGAGAATGCCCTCAATCCTTTGGCCATGGTTCAAATCTTCTGTGACAATTTTTACAGCTCCTGCCCGACTGGCGGCAGCAACAATCAAGGCATCCCAGAACGATATACGGTTTCGTTCTTCAATTTTGGATGCTGCAAGGATCATTTCAGCGGGTGTTTCAATGACCCACGACATATATGTTCTGACAATGGTTCGGGCTTCAGAGGGCTTAATCGGCACAGCGATCTTCCGTGTGACGTTAACATACAGTTCTTGAAGAACCTGTGCACTTAAGACCCCGGTTTTCTGATCCCACAGGGATGCCACCAATTCCCGTGCAATTTCATGTTTTCGTGCTGCATCAATGTCATGGGCGTAAATTAGGATATTGGTGTCTACGAATATCTTAACGTTCATGAAGTTCCTCCCTCATTACGGTAATAGCGCCGCCAAGATGATATCCTGTATCAAGGAGAGAGAGCGCAAGCTTGCGGTTTTCCTCGTACCCCTCATTTTCCTCGATGATCCTGGTAACCTCATTACTCAAAAGCTGGCTGACCGATATCATTTTCCTTGCAGAAATGACCCTCACCTTTCTTATTAGATCCCCGTCGAGACTGAGAGTGATGTTTCGTTTCATGGTATCATCCTCCTTGTATTTCAGATTATCACGTAAAATAAGTGTATCACGTAAATTGTGTGAAAGCAAGGAAATAGCGAATAAGCTCATAGTCCAAACAATGGATGAGATGCCAGTTTTTAAGTTAATGGGATATGTTGTGCCGGAAAGTGAATAAAACAGTTGAGTAAGTGAAGTGAGTTGAGCAGGTGAATTGAAAGACAAGACAAGAAATACTTTTTTGCCGCCCACCCCGCCCCGTTAAATGAGCTTTGTTACAGATTCAACAGGGTAAACTCGACAAAGGCGGACTGTTTAATAGAAGAATCTTTGTTTTTACAAGGATAAAGACGGATGAACATATCATCCAATCTTATCCGCTTTTATCCCTGTTGAATAATAATAGCTTAAGGGACTAATCATTTTTACTCTGCCCGAAAGGGCATGGAGTATACCGGGTGACAGGTCGTCAGCCGATATAATAACACCGTCCAGCTTTTGTCTGACTTTGTCGAGCGTAGCGGGCGGCTAAATAAAAAAGGTAATGTAAGCGGTTGAATAATAAGCGTATTCTCGACATTGCAGCAGCCGTAATTTTACAGGGCATCTTTTGCATACCGATGCTGATAGTTGCGGTTATGGTGAAAATAACATCAAAGGGGCCTGTGCTGCACTGGTCGGATAGGATAGGAATAAATAACAGCACTTTTAGGATGCCGAAATTCAGGACTATGAGAACTGAGACACCTGCAGTTGCGACTCATATGCTTGAAGATCCCGACAAATACCTTACGCCGATAGGTCCTTTCCTGCGCAGGCTCAGCCTGGACGAACTACCACAGTTGTGGAGTGTTTTGATGGGGGATATGAGCTTTGTGGGACCGAGGCCGGCACTGTATAATCAGGACGACCTGGTTGAATTGAGGACAAGAAAAGGAGTAGACAAGCTTGTACCTGGTATTACCGGTTGGGCGCAGGTGAATGGAAGGGATAATCTGGCAATTCCGGTGAAAGTGGAGTATGATGAGCATTATCTAAAAAACAGATCATTCCTGTTTGATCTCAAGATTTTATTGTTAACTTTTAATAAGGTCATAAAGAGAGAAGGGATTAAACACTGATGAAACAGTTTTGAATTTTGAATTTTGAATTTAGAATTGAAAGACAAGACAAGATGTTTTTGCCGCCCGCTTACGCTCGACAAAGGCGGACAAGAGCAGACAAATATATCTTTTGTCAGCCGGCGACATTGCCGCCTGCCAAATATTCAGCCCTAACGGGCGAATATATTAAATTATTACTCTGCCCGAGGGGCATAGGGTATATCGGGTGCCAGGTCGGCAGCCGATATAAAAATACCGTCCAGATTTTGTCCGATTTTGTCGAGCGTAGCGGGCGGCTAATAAAAAAAGGTTTTTAAATGAATGTTTTAAAAAAAATACTATCAGTCTCTTATACGAAGCGGTTCCTTTTCTTTCTCTTTGCCGATATTACCCTCATCGCTATATCCCTCTTGCTGTCTTTCCTCTTTCATTTTGATTTTGATCTGAATGTCCCTTACCTGAGTCTTGTGCCGGGGGTGCTGCCTTATTTTATAGCGGTTAAACTGATCTCTTTTGGAGTGTTCAGGATATACAGGATGACATGGAGGTATGTCGGTATATTTGACCTTGTAAATATTGTCGGTGCCCTGATTGTCTCGGGAATGGCACTAATAATTATAAGCCTGCCCATTTCTGTATTGCCTTTCAATATGGCCATTACCGGTTTTCCGAAAAGGATTATCCTCGAGGATAGCATTATTTCTGTATTTCTCATCGCGGGCTTAAGGATATCAAAAAGATTATTTCTGGAAGTAATGAGGAAGCAAAGGCCGGCCAAAATGAGTAAAAGAACGATTATTTTAGGGGCTGGCAATACTGGCGAGATGCTTATCAGGGATATGGCACGTAAGGATTTTAACGAGTTTTATCCTGTTGGATTTCTTGATGACGATAAGACTAAGGTGGGCACGCATATACATGGAGTTAAGGTGTTTGGTACGACAGATGGATTGAAGGATGCTATTTTAAAACATAGCGCCGATGCTGTAATAATAGCCATACCTTCTCTGAACCATAAAGCACTCAAGGATGTGTATGATTCAGCTAAAAAATTAAACATTGGCACTGTAAAGATAGTTCCCCGTATTTATGATTTTGACAAACCGGATATAAATCTTAAAGGGCTTGAAGATATAAGCATTGAAGACCTTATCGGCCGCCAGTCTATCGTGATTGATTATAAAGGGATAAAGGGTTTTATAAATGGTAAATCAGTTCTTATATCAGGTGCTGGAGGTTCAATAGGCGCAGAGATTGTTAACCAGGTTTGTATTTTTCAGCCTGAGGCGATAATCCTTTTTGATATCGATGAAACAGAATTGCATAACCTCGGGTTGCGGCTCAACAGGCTATTTCCTCACTTAACAGGGCAGATACATTACATAACGGGCGATGTAAGAGACGAGATGAGATTGAGTGAAGTTTTTGACGGCTACCGGCCGCAGATTGTTTTCCACGCCGCCGCTTATAAACACGTCCCTATGATGGAATTTAACCCGAAGGAAGCGGTAAAGGTAAATATATTAGGCACATATAATCTTGCCAGGACTGCTGTTGATTTTGGTGTAGAGAAGTTCATCATGATTTCTACAGATAAAGCAGTAAGACCAACAAGCATTATGGGTGCAACGAAGAGGATGGCGGAGTATGTGTGTAAGGCTATGAATAATAGCGTGGAGCGTGGAGCGTGGAGCGTGGAGGGAAGAGAAAGCGAATTTAGAATTGAGAATTTAGAATTGAGAAAAGAAACTGATACCAGATACCAGATACCAGATACTGGTTTGAACCGGAATCCAACATCCAACATCCAGCATCACTCAACCACTAAAACACTCAACCACTCAACTCGCTTCATATCCGTCCGTTTCGGAAACGTCCTCGGGAGCAGGGGGAGTGTGCTGCCGCTCTTTCTTGATCAATTGAAATACGGTGGACCGCTTACAGTGACCCATAAGGACATGAAGAGATATTTCATGACTATTCCGGAGGCGGTATCGTTGGTGCTTCAGGCGTCTACCATGGGTGAAGGCGGAGAAGTGTTTGTCCTCGATATGGGAGAACCTGTAAACATTACCGATATCGCAGAAGAACTGATAAGGCTGCACGGACTGGAACCGTACAAGGATATAGATATAGAATTTACGGGTTTGCGGCCTGGAGAAAAGCTTTTTGAGGAGATTCTTACCGCCGAAGAAGGCACAATGGCAAGTAAGCACGAAAAGGTCTTTGTCGCAAACAACAGTGAAAAGTATTCTATGGAGGATATTGAAGTAATTCTGAAGGAATTCAGGGAACTGATATCAAAACCTTCAATAGGGAATGACGGGAAGGTGAAGGAACTGCTGAAAAAGTACGTGAAACACTATGAAGAGAAGTAAAGGCAAATGAGAAGAAGCAATTTTTAATTTAGAAATGAGAATTTAGAAAATGGATAAAACTGAATTAGAAGGACGTACAAAAATATTTGCAATAAGAGTGATACAATTTGTAGCAAAAATACCGAAGAGCAAAACAACAGATGTGTTGTTATATCAGTTATTAAAATCTGGAACATCTATTGGGGCAAATTACAGGGAAGCTAACAGGGCAGAGTCAAGAAACGACTTCATGCATAAGATTGGGGTAGTTTCAAAAGAGGCTGCAGAAACACAGTATTGGCTAGAACTATTTAAAGAAACAGTTTTAAGTGATAAAGAGGAATTGAACTGGTTATATAAGGAATCAACGGAGCTGCTTGCAATATTTACAAGAATTGGAAAAAGCGCGAAGTCTGGTAAGAAAACGATAGAACGGTAATTGAGAAATTAAAAATTAGAAAATAAATTCTAAATTCTACTTTCTCAATTCTAAATCGCAACAATTAACC
>CAYMTB010000245.1:0-5206 GCA_964393225.1 uncultured Syntrophorhabdaceae bacterium | reverse complement strand
CCATTTCTTTTATCGATTTAGAATTTCAGATTATCCCTGATGTTTTAAGCCTTGGCGGGCTGCTTGCAGGTTTCGCTCTGTCTTTTTTTAGAAAACCCATCTTCTTTTACCAGGACGCATTGTATGGGATTCTGATAGGCGGCGGAATTCTTTTCGCCATTGCCTACGTCTACCAATTGATCACAAAGAGGGAAGGCATGGGCGGCGGGGATATTAAGCTGCTCGGCATGATAGGGGCTTTTTGCGGGCTGAAAGGGGTTATTTTCAGCCTCATGACGGGCTCTATCATCGGTACTATCGTCGGCATACCGCTTATGCTTATTAAAGGAAAGGAAGAAGGTACAAGATATGCAATACCTTTCGGCCCTTTTCTTTCCCTGGGGGCATTGATATTTTTGATAATGGGGGATAGATTTATATATGGCTTTATCAACCTTATATCGAGAAGATGAAGAAGGCTGAAGGGAAATTTAGAAATTAGAAGTTAGAAGTTAGAAGAGGCGGAGAGGGAAATTTAGAATTTAGAAATTAGAATTTAGAAGGGGCTGAAGGTAAAGCAGGTAGATAGGTGATACGAATGATGATAATAAAAAGGATGGTGTTGATGCCATGAAAAGAATAATTCTACTTTTTCTATGCATTTTTATCTGCTGGTTCGGGGCTGCGGGGGCGGCGATGAATGACTATTGTGTTACCCCCACCTTCACCTCAACCACAACAAAGCCGAACATACTGATCCTAATGGATTATTCCGGCAGCATGCAGTTTCCGGCCTACGTAACATGCGATTATGACACAAGCGATCCCTATGACGGCCAGGTTGTCAATTGCCAGACGCCCAGTTCATCCACCGCAGACAACTACAGCGCAACAAGAACCTATTATGCATATTTTGAAAACTTAAAATATTATAAATATGAATCGGGCAAATTCAGGGTTAATAACACCTGCACGAATACCGACAAAATCGGAAACAGCAACACTTGTATATCCGGTAATCTCTTGAACTGGATTACCGCAACAAGGATAGATGTTTCGAGAGCAGTACTGACAGGCGGCAGGACAAACACCGGCGCTTCCGATATTTATCAGAGTGAAGGGGCGAGGGTAGTTTATACGGATACGGGCATAAACTGCAAATTCACTATTACTACTACAAGCACTTCAGGCGCCGGGAGCACCAAGGCAAGAACGCTTGCAATAGCCAACAGATCAGGCTACACATGTCCTCTGGGTACCTTAAGCGCCAGCGATATTGATATCGAACCGGAAGACCCCAGCCTTGACACAGGGATAGTCCAGGATTTTCTTGACAAGGCCACCTTTGAATTCATGATTTTTAATACGGCCTATAAGGGAAAACTGCTTTCGGCCAAAGATTCGACAACAAGCTCCCTGATTGCCGCAACAATCAATGAACAGCCGTATGACGGAACCCCCACGGGCGAAGGTCTCTGGGAGGCATATGATTTTTTTAAGCAGAGCAATGACCATAACTATTATGCCAATACAAGCGATATCAATGCCGGCAACGGGGTCAAAGACCCTTATTATGACGGGACCGGCGCCGGTTCAACGCCAGTTCCATGCAGGAAATCTTTTGTTTTACTCATATCTGACGGCGTCTGGAACGATAGTGTTGACCCTGTAATACCCGCAAAAACAATGCGTACGACTGACCTGAGAAGCGATCTTACCGGTACACAAAATGTTACAACATATGTGGTTTATGCATTCGGCGACAAGGATCCGGCAACGAAGCTACAGGGACGCCAGGCCATGATAACAACTGCCATATTCGGGGGTTTTGACGACAACGATTCCAACGGCTGGCCTTATCCCTTTACGGCTTATCCTTCCGACAGTAAAACCGTTACTTATCCGAGGAGCGGATGCAATCCGTCTGGCACATGGAACACCAGTTGTAAAGAATGGGATAAGAAACAAACCGGTTTGCCCTATAATTTTTTTGAAGCAGACGATGGTGATCTGTTGCATGAGGCGCTGTTGACTGCACTAAATGACATGCTACGCCGGGCATCATCGGGCACTGCAGCATCGGTCCTTGCTTCGAGCGAAGGCAGCGGCGCAAATCTTCTGCAGTCTGTTTTTTATCCAAAAAGGTTATTCACTGATACTGAAATTGACTGGACAGGCGAAATTCAGAATCTCTGGTACTATATAGACCCCTACCTTCAGAGTACATCAATACGGGAGGATACAAACCTTGCCGGCACAAGCGGCGCAAGCATACTCAATCTCGCGGACGACTATCAGATAGAATTTTATTTTGACTCAACAGACAACAAAACAAAAGCAAAAAGGTATTCTACCGCTGCTGATGGTACTGGTAAAACATATGTTGATACGGTATTTCTTGAGGATATAAAAAACCTCTGGGAGGCAGGCTCAATACTATTTCAAAGAAACCTTACAACCTCACCCAGAACGATATATACAACCATAAACGGAAGCTCCTTCTTATCTGGTAACTTTTCAACTGCAAACAAGGCTACTTTGAGCTCATACCTGCAGGCTGCCGATGCTACTGAAGCCGAGAAGATTATTAACTATGTACACGGTACGGATCAAACAGGATATCGAAGCAGAACAGTAACCATATCAGGCACAACTGCGTCATGGAAGCTGGGAGATATTGTAGCATCAACCCCGCGCCTGCAATCTTCAATACCGGCGGCCAGTTATAATAAAGCCCCGCCGGACGGTTATTCAGATTCCACATATCTTGCATATACCCAGACCAGCAGTTACCTGAGCCGCGGGATGGTATACACCGGCGCAAATGACGGGATGCTCCATGCCTTCAAGCTCGGCAAACTGGAACAGAGCTGGAGCGGGCAGGGAACCAATGATAGAGCCAGGCTGACAAACACCGATACGACTACCGCCCTCGGATCGGAGGCCTGGTCGTTTATTCCTAAAAATGCCCTGCCTTACCTTAAATATACGGCTGATACAAGCTATTGCCATCTATATTTCGTTGATTTGCCTCCATTAATAATTGATACGAGCGCTCCATCCGGAACGGGAAGCGATATCTCAACTGCAACAATAACGTCAGCCAGTTGGAAGACAATCCTGATAGGCGGTATGGGATTGGGAGGCGCAAACAAAATTTCAAGCAGTTCATGTACAACCGGCGCTTCCGGCTCCTGTGTTAAAACCCCTACCACAGACCCGTCGGATTCAACACAAGGTCTGGGTTATTCTTCTTACTTCGCCCTGAATATTACAAACCCCAACAGTCCTTCGTTGTTATGGGAATTCTCGAACCCTGACCTCGGTTATTCCACATCCGGGCCTGCTATTATCCGTATCGGAGCTGCCGGCACAAACGGAAAATGGTTTGCTGTCTTTGCGTCAGGACCGACAGGCCCTATAGATACAACGAATCATCAGTTTCTGGGCAAGTCCGATCAAAACCTGAAGCTCTTTGTCCTTGATTTATATACAGGCTCCCTTGTAAGGACGATCGATACAGGCGTAAGCAACGCCTTTAGCGGTTCTCAATACGGTACAGTCATTGACACCGACAAGGGTGATACCGCTTCTTCCGGCTTCTATAGCGATGACGTATTTTACCTTGGTTATACTAAGAAGGATACAGCAGCATCCACGTGGACAAAGGGAGGGGTATTAAGGATCACAACAAAGGAAGATGCAAACCCGGCAAACTGGGTTGTAAGCACCGTGATTGACAATATCGGTCCGATTACAAGCACTGTTGCGAAACTTCAGGATAGAACAAACAAGATTTTATGGCTTTATTTCGGAACGGGCAGATTTTTTTACAGATATGGCACTTCAATAGACGATGCAACAGGGCAGCAGGCGCTTTACGGACTGAAGGAACCCTGTTACAGTAATACAAGTGTTATTCCGGCAGGACCAACCAATGACATAGACAATACCTGTACAAGCACCCTGACAACTTCAGGGCTTGTTGATCAGTCCGGCACGACTCCAAGCTCTTCAATTTCCTCTACGGCAACCGGCTGGTATATCAATCTTGACGCTGCAAGCGGAAATATCGGAGCGGAAAGGGTTATTACAGACCCTCTCGCTGCATTTTTCGGCGCTGTTTTCTTTACCACGTACACCCCGTCAACCGATATATGTTCACTGGGCGGAAACACGAATATCTGGGCTGTAAACTATAATACAGGCGGTGTAGCCGGAGGGCTGCAGGGCACAGCAATTACACAGGTATCCACAGGGGCTATTCATGAATTGCCCCTGGTAACGTCATTCACAGAAAAAGGAGGCAGGAGGACTGTTGCTATAACGGGTATGCCTCCTAAGGGACAGGGCCTTGCGATTCTTGTCGGCCCGAAACCATTGAGAAAGATTATGCACATTAAAGAACGATGAAACGGAAGAACGGGTTCACACTCATTGAAATACTTGTTGCTATAGCCATTATCGGGATACTTGCCGCTATCGGCACAGCCGGCTTTACGGGATTGGTAGGAAAATATAATGTGAATAACCAGATGAAAACAATGTATACAGACATAATGACTGCACGGGCAACTGCGGCAATGAAAAACAGGGCGCATTTTGTAACCTTATCGGCAAGTCAATACAAAATCTACGAGGACACCAACACATCGCCGAACGGAAACGGAACGCTGGAAACCGCGAGCGATACGCTGATATTGCAAAAGACTCTGGACAAAGCCATTACCTGGAACAGTGCGGCCACAATGGAATTCAATGTAAGGGGCCTTTGCAATACACCCATGACAATCTGTCTTTATTCCACAGTAAATCCTGAATATGACTGTATAAAAGCCTCCCGTACACGAATTACGCTTGGAAAATTAGCAACACAGGGGACGTGCAGTGAAAGCAATTGTGCAACGAAATAAAAAGGGATTTACGCTTATAGAAACACTCATTGCTGTTTCCATATTAACGATAGCAATGTTAGCCATCCTGAATACCATTGTTATATCCTTCCAATACGGTATGAGAAACAGTATAAGGAATGAAGCAGTAAAGATGGCTGAAAAGAAGATGAACGAACTGAGAAACACTGCTTTCACTTCTCTGGCAAGCAGCAGTTCATCAGAAACGCGGACTTTCAGAAATTTAACCGTAACGTATACGCAGCAATGGACGGTAAGCGTTCTGTCGGCTAACAGCACTGCTATTGATGTGTCGGTTTCATGGACTTATATGG
>CAYMTB010000244.1:0-5242 GCA_964393225.1 uncultured Syntrophorhabdaceae bacterium | reverse complement strand
GAGAATAATCCACCCAGAAACCCTTTTTTTCTGCGATAATTTCCCTGATGGCCTCCGTGAAAGCGCCCGGAGCTGCTGCCGCGATGATAGCCATGACTCGGTTCATACACGACTTGCTGCTGAGGATTGATTTGTACCGGCGCAGCATTAAGTCTACAGCCGCAATGCGGGCATGCTGCCCAACCGGGGTCCGTTTCTTTTCTGCATTGCGGGCAAACAGGCTTTTGTGTAATCTGGCTCCCGCAGCTTGGGCAAAATTTGAAGTCTCCCTGTAAATTAGTTTTGCAGTTCTGGCAGATCATCGTTTTGTTCTCCTTAATCAGTATTTGTATTGCTGCAATACCATACAACTTCCATGATTACATGTGCATGACAGCTTTATTACAATCCTGTAATTTCTTTTCTCCTGCAGCTATCTCAATATCCGGACCCATTTTTCAACCTCAAGCATTATCATGGTTTTTGCGGTCTCCTTTCTTCAGCTTATGCCGCAAAAATTCTACGAGCCCAGGAAGGACAGAAATGATAATTATTGCCAGGATGACCAGCGAGAAGTTCTTTTTCACAAAACCCAGATTACCGAAATAGTAACCTGCAAGGACGCAGACAAGAATCCACATAATCCCGCCAATAATATTGTAACTGATGAATTTTCCGTAGGTCATGCTCCCGATGCCTGCAACAAAAGGGGCAAAAGTCCTGATAATTGGTACAAAACGTGCAAAGATGATAGTCTTGCCGCCGTACCTTTCATAAAACTGGTGGGTTCGTTCCAGATATTCTCTATTAAGGAAGCGGGTTTTTTCTCCGGAGAAAACCCTGGGTCCCACATAGGCACCTATCCAGTAATTTAATGTATCGCCCGCGATGGCAGCGACTGACAGAAGAACACAGAGCCACCATATATCCAATGAACCGGTGGCTGCGAAAGTGCCTGCAGCAAAAAGGAGGGAATCGCCCGGCAGGAGCGGTGTTACTACCAAACCCGTTTCGCAGAAAATAATAATGAAGAGGATCGCATATGCCCAGAGGCCGTAACTCCGGATGATCTCCCCAAGATGAACGTCAATGTGGAGAATAAAGTCAAAGAGATACTGCATAAGTTCCATAAGTGCTCCTTTTGGTTTGTTTATTATTGCAATACGTTAACGTTCATGTGCTGCGGGAAAACATGTGGTGGCTACACATTTCTCCTGCCTGAATCGGGGGCACTATCATCACACCTCCGGGGAAATTCCAGGGTCACAGCAGTCCCTGAAGCCGGTTCACTCTTCACTGTTACGTTGCCGCCGTGGAGTTCCATGATAGATTTGACGATAGAAAAACCGAGCCCTGTCCCCTGGGGATGGAGGGATCTGGCCTTCGGGGTCCTATAGAAGCGGTCGAATATTCTGGAGAGGTTCTCCGGTTCTATGCCGATCCCCGTATCGATGACAGTGATTTGCAGAGATGTTGTTTGAGAAGAATCGATATGGATGGTTATTTTTCCTTTGCCCGGGGTATACTGAAAGGCATTTGAAAGTACATTTGCAATAGCTCGTCTGAAGAGCGTCTTGTCGGCATTGACGAGGGCATTTCCTGTTATGGTAACAGTGATGTCATTCTCTTCTCGTATGGCGTCGTAGTATTCCAGTATCTCTGCCGCTTCCTGGCGTGCATTGAGGGGAGATGGACTTATCCCGCTCTTTCTGCTGTCGCTTCTTGCCAGAAAAAGAAGGTTTTCAATCATCCTTGAAAGCCGCTCATATTCTTCCAGACCGGACATAAGTACCTGGCGGTATTCTTCCACAGTCCTTGCCTTGGATAAGGTCACCTCTGCTTCACCTCGTAAGTTATTAATGGGGGTACGGAGTTCATGGGCGAGGTCAGCGGAGAACTGGGAGAGGGAGGTAAATGACTCTTCAAGGCGGTTGAGCATCGTATCAAAGGTATTCGCAAGGGAGGCTATTTCTGCGGGCCATTCCCGGGGGCCAACCCGTTCCTTCAGTTTCTCAGGGGTAATGCCCTTTACTGTGCTGGTCAGCTCCGTAAGGGGCCGGAGCCCTTCCTTTGTGATAAGCAGCCCCAGAAAGGCGGAGATTAGAATGCCCCCTATTATCACGAAAGCCACCTTCTGGCGGTAATCGTTGGTAATGGCCGTTTCATGGGACATATCGAGGGCAATCCGGACGATCCGTCCGGTATCCCCGACGCGATAGCCTTCCACAACCGCTGATGTGAGGAGAAGCGGCTTTCCGTCGAGAGATCTTGCTTTTGTGTACTCAACAGAGGTACCCGATGCCCTCACAGCTTTCGGAAAGAGTGAGTTGTCTGCAATCTGGCCCATGCCCGGTGTCTCAATGAGAGGCTTCCCTGTTTCATCGGAAATCCTCACATAATATTTGATGAATGTTGAGGCCGCCGCATAGGTCTCCCGTTCGATCTCCGCCTTCCACGCCTGTATATCGAGCGGGTACTCACGCAGGAGAATCCGGATACTCTGCATTTCCGCTGCAAGGAACTGCCTGTCTTCCAGTTCCATGTCATGGCGGAGAACCCAGTCCAGGAAAAGGCCTGAGAAGGTCAGGATAAGACAAACCATTATCGTATAGAGAACTATGAGCCGTTTGCTGATGGACCATGAACGGGGGAGTATTGGTATCACTTACGTATTAACTCCGTCTGCCCGGTCTTCCATGACATACCCCACCCCCCGGACGGTATGGATCAGCTTTATGGAAAAGGGGTCGTCAACTTTCTTCCGTAATCTGAGCACTGCCACATCAACAACGTTCGTATCACAGTCGAAGTTCATGTCCCAGACCTGTTCGGAGATATATGTCCGGGTCAATATCTCGCCTGGGTGACTCGCCAGAAGCCAGAGGAGGAGGAATTCCTTGGGGCTTAGATCAAGACGCTTTCCGCCCCGCACAGCCTTTCTCTTTAAAAAATCTATTTCAAGATCAGCAGTGCGCACTATATCCGATTGTCTTCCGGGACCGCGACGGAGAACTGTCCTGATCCTGGCCAAAAGCTCCGAAAATGCAAATGGTTTGACCAGATAGTCATCTGCTCCAAGTTCAAGGCCCTTTACACGGTCATCTACGGAATCGCGGGCCGTAAGGAAAATCACAGGCGTTTCTCTGCCGGCTCGTCTCAACTCTGTTATGACTGACCATCCATCACGGTCAGGGAGCATGACATCAAGGATAATAAACTTATACTCGCCCGTTGTGGCAAGATGGAGGCCATCCTCACCGTTTTCGGCCACATCAACGACAAAACCCTGTTCTGAGAGTCCCTTTTTCAGATATTGGGCTGTCTTCCTTTCGTCTTCTATGATAAGTACATGCATAGGCTCCCTCGTGCCAATCCTTTTTGGATCATCCCGGCAGAGAATACATTATACCATTAATCCTTACAGGAATATTACCGGAAGATGACATTTCTGCAATCTTGCAACGATAGTCTTTGTGGTGTCTGATTGTCGTTTATCGTTTCTTTCCACAAAAACTCCCGCCAGCTCGTTCATGCGGACGTACCCCGTAAAATAATAAAAGAGGCCGAAGCAGCAACCTGAATGTATTGGAGAGGGACGATGTTTGTCAGGTCTTCCGAGAAACACCGCAAAAAGATGGTTTGTAAGGGTTGCTGCAAAAAATCTGCGTAAAATCCGGCCAACCTCGAACACCAAATCCGAAAAAAGGTCGAACACTTTTTGTACTGCTATTAGGAAAAGAATAGATGCTTCAATATTTAACAGCCCCCCATGCCTCTGTTAAGGGCGAGAATAAGGAACACTTGCAGGAAGCCCTTATATTACAAAAATGTAATTTTCGGTATAATACGACTTTTCAGGGCTTTTTATTTCCATAAAATATCTTCAATAATCTTGATTCTGAGGTTTCTTTTTAACCCCCGGTGGACCCTCACCAATTCTTTGAGATAGGCAAAACAACCATCAAGAGAGTTTGTAGTATTCGGTATATTGAACTCAGAATATTTCTGATAGGTGAACAGATAAGAAAGATTCAACTTCAAGCTTCTGTAGGCGGAACGGAGTCGTTTATGGGTATAATGCCATCTTCCCGTTGTATGATCAATTGTCTTCTCCTTGAGAAAGGTTGACCATTTATCATGCCAGACTTCAAGATTAGAGGTAAAATCCCTCTCGCTGGTCTCACAGAGGGTTACGGTAAGTTTTTTCAATTCAATGCCCGACTCTAATTTCGGGTTATTCGTCAGATAACGGGTAATTATCTGTTTCTGATGGAAGTGACACATCTGGACAGGGATATCACTGAATATCTTCCGTACTCCCGGTCTTCCATCAAGGACAATCGCCTGAATAGTGTACCCCTTGTCCTCCAACACTCTTCTTCCCTGTCTATACACATCGATGGATTCGTTCTGCACTTCCTGAACATACAGGTTCTTTTTCAGATGAGGTGCCCGTATGACACAGATGCCGAAGCTTTTACGGAAGAATGTCACATCGGCGACGACAACTATGGGGTGCGGGAAATGATTGTGTTGCCTTACCGGAAAGTTGTGTATGCGATCTCGTATCCAGTCTTTGCTCTTCTTGTATTTCTCTGATAGTTGACGGATCGTCTGCCGCTGATATACATATTCATTCCAGATGTTCTTTTCGATCCGGTGTCTGCTGGAATGATTCTGAAACTGCCTGCCACATTCTATACATCTATATCGTGTTCTGCTGTTTTGTAACCCTTTCTTTTGCGTGTGATTTGAACCACAATAAGGACAGTTTTTTCACCCATTTCTCAGCCCCTTTTATTTTTGTATAGTGTAGAATAGCGTCAGTATAGCATTTAGAGGCTATTTTAGGCCCTGAAAAATCGTATTAAGCCTATTTATTAAACATATTAATAACGACAATTTCTTCTGCAAGAACACTCGTGCCAATTGTTGTTTTGACTGTAGAATTAATTACCTCTAGACTACCTCCTGTTACATATATCATGAATTCTTCATGGTACCTTACGTTCAGAATCAATGTGGCATTTTTAATCGTCAGCTTTGCATTGTCGCGGATGAAGATATTGCCTGTCTGGGTGTACGTTGTATTTTCAATCACCATCTGTTGATTGCCGGTAAGGACAAGATCTTCACAGTGAACTTGGGAGCATAATGATAAGATTGAAATGAAGATAATGATTGAAATGGCAAAACTTTTATTTATACAAGACCAGTAAAAGTTGAAAGATTTATGGTTTTCTGATGCTGGTTTTTGAACTGT
>CAYMTB010000243.1:0-5247 GCA_964393225.1 uncultured Syntrophorhabdaceae bacterium | reverse complement strand
GGGCGAAATCTTTGAGGGTCAGACCGACGAATTGCTTCCCGAACTTCGGATCCCTCAGCTTCCCGGCATACTGGCTCGTCATTTTCTGTATGTAGAAGCCTCTTATGGTTCCTTCGAGATTCAGGACCAGGAATACCTGGATGCCCCCGAACTGGCCTTTCTGATTTACCCCGTGGATGTAGCCGATCTTTTTCTTATTGGCGAAGATCTCATAGATCGTATATGGGACGTCGATAGTCTCGTAAATGCCCTGGAACTTAACCCCGAGACGTGTTTCTACTGTTGTAAGGAGCTTTTCTCCTCCCTTTTTTTGAATTGAAGTGTATATCGTCTTATACCCGGTTGACTCCGGGAAGAGTCTTGCCACGTCACGGTCCGGGTCATTCAGATCGCAGCCCACCGCGCCGAAAACCGCCGTGTAACCGGTAAAAATAATGAAGAAGGCTAAAAACATATGTTTTATCATTTGAAGGTCCTTTATTTTTCTGCTCATATCATCGGCATATAGAAGTAAAATTGCATAATAACACTGTTATCGCCGCTGTTGTGGTCGTACTGATACATCATGCGGACTGTCAGGCGTGATGTGACAAGACTTGAAACACAGAGTGCCGCCTGCCAGTTCTTTTCGTCCCCGAACTTCCAGTAGGTCGGCTGGGCCTCTATTTTAAGCCGTCCCTCGGGGTCTACATTGAAGCCTAACCGGTACATCATCGCGTAGGTATCCTGATCGAGCCACGTTCCTGCGAGCACATCGAAACGGTGCTCAAATCGGTTCCTCAGAATGGTCAGGTCAGCACCTGCAAGCCTCATCTCCTGAGGCTTCGGGTCTATCAGGGTGTAACCCATGGTGGCGAGCGTGTTCCCGTAACCGAGGGAAAAACCCAGGTTGAAATTGTCCTGACTCAACACGCCATAAGAAACCCTGGTCGCGGCCATGGAATTGCCGTTCGTATACACGGGCATGCCTGAACCTGTGGTGAGGCTGGCCGAAACATCCCCCCACGAGAAGTCCTTGGAGAGCCCTCCACCCCAGTCGCGGTCATATCCAAAACCCTGTATGGCGAGGGTACGAAGCAGCAGGGCGTGGCTGTCGAGATAGGATCCGAGCCCGAAAGCAGGACGGTTATGCCCGACCCACACATAAGGCCCCGGGGTCTTTACCTTAAAATATGCGTTATATACCTGGGGTTCCCACGTTATACTGTTTGCCCCGTCTAACCCGTTTACGGTCAAAGCAGCCCGGGCTTGAAGGGCGAAAGTGCCCCAATCCCCGGACTCGTTCGAAAATCGTTTTAAATAATCGAAACCCACGCTCGGTTTCTGCATCTCTGCATCCGGGTTCATTGAATAGTAAATCGGTTTTCTAATCTCGGAAGAATAGCCGGCAATGCCCTGTGCTTCGAAATAGAGGAGCTGATCCCCGGCACTGGCCATATTGGTCACAAATAAAAAAACTGTACATGTGATCAGGGCTCTATACACTAAAATTATATCTGCCCCTCGCTACAACCTTTCCGTCTTTCATGACGGTAAGTTTGATTTCCCAATCGCCGGGCATAACAATATTTATGGGCAGAAGATAGTCTCCCTTCTTGGAAAGCGTAAATGGCCGGTCTCCCGTTGCATGGGCGCCTCTCATGGAGGGCATATCCGCATCAGCCTTCACTTCAAAAGAGGTATCTTTCTTACCTTCCCTGGTAAATATCTCCACCTTCATGATCACCGTGCCGAGCTTTGGTTTCTTATCAAAGCCGTATATCAGATAATAGTCGTTTCCGATCTGGACCTTTTTGCCCGGCTCAGACATTGCAGGATAAGCCGATGCCCCTTCAGCACCCGCCGCACGAACGCTTTGGTGCATTAACGGCAATAAAACAGCCAACGAGAGAAGAACAATAAAGATGCATCTTTTCATACTGATCATACATTTACCTCCCTATATCAATTTTTTTTGGGGCTTGCGTCGCCCCCTCCACCAGCAAAGCTGTCGGAGCCACCCCCTCTCGCTCGCTGTGCGAGCTGTGTTCTCTTTGACTTATGCACCCGGGCTTGCGCTTGTCCCCGCAAGGGGGTCGCCCCCTCTTGCCGCCCTATCAGGGTGCCGGAAGAAGCTAATTATGCTATGCGTTCTGGTATCATCGCAGCATAATTATTACATCCACACAGTTTCATATATAAGTACATATGCCCGTTAAGTCAAGGATGTTTATTGGAGTGTATGCGGGGGACTGAAGTGCACACTCACTCATTTTGTCAATATCTGCATGATTTTGTTTTTGCTGCCGTTGTATCGGTGTCTTATTTTTGCTGCCGCTGTAGTTGCTTAAATGCCCGTGTTTCACCTTCTTTTATCTGCGCACTTGTTGCGCCGCCTTTTGCCGCTGCTGTAGCTATTGTAGCAGGGTCGGCTCCGGCAAGAATAGCACTGTACACAATTGTCCGCGCCTGTCCCGGAACACACGTTGCCACTGCGGCCTGAGTTATTGCGGCTGTCTGTTCAGGTACTGCCTTGATGGCAGCTGCGGCGATTACGTCGCTTATGCCCGGATTTGCAGTGACTGCAGTTCTAATTATCGCGTCTGCTTGCGTTGGATTCGCGACAACCTGGTCTGCCACCCGTTTGGCAATCAATTGCTGTCGTTCCAACAGCAATTGATCCAGATTTTGCTGCGCTTGCACACTCCCTTGCATCATTATTTGATTTTGCCGTTCCTGATCTCGTTCCGCTAGCGGGCTTGTCCCCGGCTGCGGCCCTGCGAGTTGAGCCCAAGAAATAAGAGGAGCAGAAAAGATTGTAATGATAACTGCCGATGAGATACACAACAACAATTTCTTATTATCCAAAAAATCCACCTCAATAATATTGAATACTTACCTGTTAAATATTTGCAATACTTATTCCAATCTTTTATGAAGGGCCACACACTGATGTCAAACGGTATTTTCAGTAACGTGTGTGACAACCTGTGCTACCGAGTGGGAAGTTTACACAACCCTTCGTATGAAAAATATTTAATTTACTATCATATCGGTATATGAAATTCAATTGGTATTGATTATACCGAAAAACATCTATGAGCCATAATTTACCACAAATACAAAATGTTATGAATGGAAATCAATCGGCAATGTTACCATAAAAATATTTTTCTACCGGTGGCATACTGTTGTGTCAATGACTGTGGTGATACCTGGTTTGAAAAACATGTACCACATGAAACGTGCCTGGTGAACTGAATCATTTTTAATGCTGCCCGTTCCTCTTCTCCTCATACATCAATGTATCTGCCTGGGCCATAAGTTCATCGAGGGTTGAGGGTGTTTCAGGATTATAGTGTGCTATGCCTATGCTCAGGGAGAGTTGATAGCTTTTTCCTTCAGATCTGTTGTAATTATCAAGGATATTGCACAGACGATGCATGAGGACTTCTCTGGTTTCATCGGATGTATCTATGGCAAGAATGGCAAATTCATCCCCTCCCATACGGCCTATGATATCCGATTCCCTGAATACCTCTTTGAGGATGGTAGCAATCTCAATAAGCGCTTTATCACCTTCCTTATGACCCAGTGTATCATTAATATGCTTCATCTTATCCAGATCAACAAAGAAGAGGAGCATGTCTTTCTTTGTCCTCTCTGCTACCTTCATCTGCTGCTGGGCAAGGGTAAAGAATCCCCTCCTGTTGTATATAGCTGTGAGGTCATCTGTAAGGGACATGGTGCGGAGTTTCTCTTCCATTCTCTTGCGCTCGGTGATGTCGCGTATAATGCCTATTGCAGACCACCTGTTCTGCAACTGTACCGCAGAGAGGGACAGTTCAACATGGAATTCAGTTCCGTCCTTTTTGAGGGCTGAGAGTTCCAGTGTTTTCCCGACGGCATTACCCTTCCCTGTTTTCTGAAAATGTTTCAACCCTTTTGTGACGGACTGATGGTATTTTTGAGGCACAATGAGCGCATGGAGTTCTTTCCCCACAACTTCACCGGAGGCATAGCCGAATATCTTTTCTGCCGCTTCATTCCAGTAGGTGATGCTTCCGTCATTGTCCATCATGACAATCGCGTCCTGCGCCGATGTACTGATAGATCGGAATTTTTCTTCACTTTCATTAAGCGCTTCCTCCACCCGCTTGCGGTCTGTCTGGTCCTCCGCATGGATGATAATCAGATCCGGAGGAATGAAACCATAATATACGGACAGGTGTTTGCCCGGTGCGAAGTGCCAGGAAGTAGTTTCCCGTCTCAGCGTGGACCGTTCCCGGAAGCAAAGATTCATGTCACTGAGGATCTGCGGTCTATTTTTATATAGTTCCGCGGCGCTGTCTCCGATGTGGTCGCCGGCCTTGCCGCTGGTGATTTGAATTGCTGCGCGGTTAAAATCGACAAGGATGAAGTCGCCTCCATTTCTCTGCCAGGTGAATGTCGGGATGGGGCTTTCCTGGTACAGGCTTTTAAAGCGCTCCCTGCTCTCCTCCAGCGCCTCCTCGGTCTGCTTATGCCCGGTGATGTCAGTCATTATGATACGGGTCCGGGCTACATTACCTTTTTCATCCAGGTCGGGGGCGCAATCAAGGTGGGCATAGAATTGTGTATTATCCTTTCTCTGCATACGCAGTTCGCAGGATTGCAGGATTTTTGTTTCGAGGATCTTCCTGTGATGGAGATAATACATATCATGGTCTTCTGCGGCAATCAGATATGCTATAGGCTGGCCAAGCAGCCTGCCCCTTTCTATCCCGAGCATGGATGCGCAGGTGAGGTTAACCTGCTCAATCATCCCTTTATCATTAACTGTCAGATACCCCACAGGGGCGAAGTCATAGAGGTCGGCATACCGGTTCCTGGATTCTTCCGCTTCAAGGTGGAGCCTTTGCAGTTCCTCGTTCTGGAGTTCAAGCTCTATCTGGTGGACACGCAGTTCATGGATGAGTTTTTGTATTTCATCAGAGGAAAGCTGTTCAAGGTTTTTTTTCAGATTTTCAGTGAATATCTTTTCTGCCCGCCTGCGGAGATTGTTCATTTATTCTTCTCATTTTCCGACATTATGATGGATTAAACGCTACTCAAACGTAAATCCCTTCTCCCTGAACAATCTCAGACACGCCTCCACCACACGTTCATCATACAGGACGCCCCTGTTCTTCTCTATCTCCTCAAGGGCAACGTCGATGCCAAGGGCGGGTCTGTAGGGACGGTAGGATGCTATGGCTTCAACTACATCGGCCACAGAGATAATCCTTG
>CAYMTB010000242.1:0-5299 GCA_964393225.1 uncultured Syntrophorhabdaceae bacterium | reverse complement strand
TCTTTTCATCATCAAAACCGGCTTCCCATGCGTGTTTAGAGACAAACTCAACAAGGTCGGGAATCATATCGGACCGTGCAGGTTTTGTGATCTCATCAGGCACATTTTCATTGTCATTTCTGTTCATAAAAACTCTCCGTGAAAATTTTATATCTTCCGCAAAAATAATAACACAATCGGTTCACTGTGTCCATTTCGGCATGGTTTATCCTTGCTGCGAGGATGCTAAATTTCCGTATTATACATAATTTTGTATGGTATAATATTGTTATGAAACCGATTACTGTGGAAGTGGTAAGTAATGTACTAACCGCATTTAGTGTTTGCAAAAATTGTGAACTCTTTTTTCAGGAGTCAGGGGTTGATAAAGAAACGAACAAGGAAATCCTCGAAGAATATCCAGTAGAATTTAAGAAAGATTTTCTGAAGCTTTCCGAGTGGATTCGTGAACTGAAACAGCTTTATAAGCACAGAATTCATATAGAACTTATTGATGTCCAATCTCCTGCGGGAATCTACAAATCCCTTATCCATCACTTCCGCACATACCCTGCCTTCATTGTTGAGAAAAAAGATGTAATAACCGGATGGGACACGGAGAAGCTTAACGATCTGATTGATGCCCGCATAAAAATAGACCGGCGACAATAAATTTAAGAACATGAAACTGAGCGAAGAAGAATTTGACAGAATTGCAAAGAGGGCTATCAGGCGAATACCTAAAGAGCTGCGGCAGTATCTCGATAATATAATCATTTCCGTACGGCAGCAACCCACAAGAGCAATGCTGAGAGAGGTAGGATTACCTTCGGAAGGATTGCTCCTCGGGCTCTATCGTGGAGTCCCGTTGATTGAGCGGTCGGCCACAATGCCCCCGCTGTTTCCTGATACAATATTCCTCTTTCAGAAGCCGATTGAAGAGGTCTGTCACACAATGGAAAAGCTGGAAGAACAGATCGAAGTCACCGTGGTGCACGAAATAGCACATTTTTTTGGAATAACAGAGGGAAGGCTGAAGGCACTCGGGTACGGATAATACCCCTTCATCAACCCAGCACACTTTTTATGATATCGGCAATTTCTTTGCAGTATTTTTCAGTTACATCGTCGGACGGCCCTTCAACCATAACCCTGCACATATTCTGGGTACCGGAATACCTGACAAGGACACGGCCCTCATCTCCCAATTTCTTTTCGATCTTCCGGATCACCTTCATCACCTGGGGCAGCGTTGAGATAGCCGGCTTGCTCTTTACATCCACGTTAATCAGCTCCTGCGGATAGATATCCATCATTTGCGCAAGTTCTGACAGTCGTTTGCCGGTCCTGACCATGGCGGCAATCAGCTGCATGGCAGTGACAATACCATCTCCGGTGGTATGGTGATCGAGGAATATCATGTGACCCGATTCTTCTCCGCCAACCACACTGTCTAAACGCACCATGTCTTCCAGGACATGACGGTCTCCCACATGAGAGGCGTGGTATTTAAAACCGTATCTCTTGCATGCAACCCTTAATCCCAGGTTGCTCATCACAGTGCTCACAAGGAGGTCATTCTTCAATTTATCCTGTTCTTTCAGCATTTTTGCGCATATGAGCAGGATCTGATCACCGGTTATTTCCTGCCCCTTTTCGTCCACGGCTATAAGACGGTCACCATCACCATCAAAGGCGAGTCCAATTTCTGCTCCGCTTTCAACAACCCTCTTTCTCAAATCCTGTGTATACTGAGAACCACATTTATCATTAATGTTGATACCGTTGGGGGTATTGTGGATGACCTCTATATCTGCACCCAGCTCCCAGAACGTATCCGGGGCAATTTTATATGTAGCGCCGTTGGCGGTATCTATAACAATCTTCATCCCTTCCATGGATAAATCACGGGGAAAGGTATTCTTTAAGAAAACGATGTAACGGCCGTGCACATCTTCCAGCCGGAACGCCTGCCCCATATCCTTAACCGGCGGCACCAGGCTGTTAAGTTTGTTGTCCCGCATGAGATCCTGAATTGCGCCTTCCTGCTCATCTGACAGCTTAAAGCCATTGCCGGAAAAAATCTTTATGCCGTTATCCTGATAGGGGTTGTGAGAAGCCGAAATAACAATGCCAGCATCGGCCCGCATGCTCTGGGCAATAAAGGCAATTCCCGGGGTCGGTAAAACACCGAGCAGATAGGGATTCCCGCCCATTGAAGCTATCCCTGATTCGAGAGCACCCTCAAGCATATAACCTGAGATGCGCGTGTCTTTCCCAATAACTATCCTCGTACGGTGATATTCTTTTTTTAAAAGATATACAACTGCCTGCCCGATGGCAAAAGCTATTTCTGCGTTCATCGGATAGCGGTTTGCTTCTCCTCTTACCCCATCGGTGCCGAAGAGTTTGCCCATAATGGTTGTTCCTCCCTGATGTTAAATAAATAATTTATTTGCTGAACATGTTCAGCGATGGCATAATAGTTTTCGTTTTTTCACAAAAAATATCAACAATCTTTTGAAGCCATAGAGTGCCTTTCTCAGAGATATGAACAGGTAAGCCCTGTATGGCCGCTATATAATCTGTTTCGCTCTCCCGCTTTATTTTATCGAAGGAAGAGAGGAAATCATCCCTGTATTTCTCAATAGCATCATCCTGTATAGCGCCTTTAAATAACACTTCTATTTCCGTGAACTTCTCGTGGAACTCTTTCCTGCCAGCTTGCTCCCGTTTATTGTCCTCCCCATCATCAGATGACGGTTTTACCTTTCCGGCCAATATCTGCAGCCGTTTCAGGCGTTCCTGCTTTGCAAGGGCTAGTTTGTCAATCAAGCCCGCATACATAAGATAACCTGATTCCTGTACATCAAAAAACGGGCGCCTTACATGGATATACCATTCTTCAAGAGCCAGCAGGTTTGAAAGATATATAATATTATTAGCTACTATCCGGTGAAGGTTCGTATACGTTCCGGGTGAAAAATTAATGGTTTTCTGGGAATGCGCCTTACCGAAAATAAGCTTGTTATCCTCTGGAGAATCGTTTCTAATTACCGAACCAGCAGCAGCTACATTGCCATACCCCATCCTTATCGGACCAACTATGCCGCCCTGACCGCCGAGAAAGATGGCCGCCCGGTTAAGCATCACACCCCTTGGCACATCACCGATCAGCGAAGCTGTTGTTTTATCGCCATCCGGTGTATAATTGAAATGGATATAAGAACTCCCCGCTTCGCTGTGATCCTTACGGCTTGTCCCCCCGGCCATTAAGCAGTCACAGAAATTAATCAGGCTTCCGAGTGTCACAAAAGGAAAGAGTATTGTCTGTTTTAAACCTACACAATGCGCACCGTTGGCCTCCTCTTCAAGGATACAGCCTTCACGTATCTGCGCCCCCGAACCCATATTTGCCTTCTCAAGAAAGACCGATTTATTAAAATATCCGCCCTTAAGCTCGACCTTAGGGCCTAACTGGCAATTATCTATTGTGACAGGACCCTCATAGCCGATCCGGGCACCTGCCGATATAACAGTGCGTTTGCCGTAAATCCTGCATCCCGGATAAATCCTGACATCCTTTCCGGATATAAAATCAACGTTAACCTCATCACCAATATCCATGCTCAAAGGATTCGGGATATCGACGCCTTTGTTGATAAGCTGAGTCACCTTATCGTAGCACCGCGGTTTAATATCCATAATCTCCTCCGGAAATATAATTTATGAACACGTTAAAAGTCTGTTTTTTCATTATTTTTAAGGAAGTACAAAAATCGGTGAAAAATTAACACTATCTCGATTTTGTGTCAAATGAATAAATTAAGTTAATCAGAATCCCAACTGCTCACCAACAAGGAGAATAGTCATATCGGTTCGTAATGGTTTTTTAGCCAGAACCGCATAGATGTTACAGATTCTTTGCGGAGAGGCGCAGTCGGCACATTCCCCGGTTTCTGCACAGGGTGTTTTCAATCCGAGCCTTCTCGCATTCATAGGCGCGACCCATTCCTGGACTCTTCTCTGAGCCTCATCAATATCCTTTACAATCTTATTCACCCCGCAAACCAGAATCACCTTTCCGGGTCCGAACATCATAGCCCCTACCCTGTTTCCCGTAGCGTCGATATTATAAAGCTGCCCGTCTTCTGTAACAGCGTTACTGCTGCTCAGGTAAATATCGGCAAGCAGCATCTCCCGGCGCATCTTCAGCGCTTCTTCCGGCGAGATTCCCGGTACAGCCGAATTCATCAGCTTAATGGGGTGTCTTCTTGCCTCATCAAAAAACCCGATCTGGTTAAGGGTAAGCGAACCCCCTACTCCCACGGTTGCCCCCTCGGGGATCATTTTAAAGATCTCTCCAAGGGCATCATGGGCATTTACCGCGAATCTTGCGTCGAAATTATTCTTTTTCAAAGCCTTCATGGTTCTCTCCACCTGCATATTCTGGTACCACTTTTGAAACTCTGTCATGTTCTCGTCCCTCCTTTGATATTATTTCATTTCAGCAGATTACCCGCTGCCGGCATCTTACAATCATATCAAGGCTTAAAAATCGCCTTGTCCTGCTTTTTTTGACATTCTGACCATGCCCTTCACCTTGCTTTCGCGTTAAGATATGCTGATCCCGCGAGAAAAGGAACACCGGCAAGAAAAACAGCAAGCCCTGCAAAGGCCCCTATTCCGGTATACTGGATGCTGGATACAAGCATGAACAGGCAGACAGCGCTGAAGAAAAGCGGCGTGAAGGGATAAAGCGGTACAGTAAAGGGGCGGACAGCCTCAGGCTCTTTTACCCGCAGTACAATCAGGGAAAGTGTTGCGAGAAGGAAGAAGAGCCAGAATACCGGCGCTGTATATTCAACGATTGTTACGAACCCCTTTCTCGTCACAGTACCCAGCAGAACAAGGAACAGCGAAATAACAGCCTGCACCAGAAGGGCAATAACAGGAGTTCCAGCGTTTTCGTTCCAGCGCCCCATGTAACGGAATATCAGATATTCTCTGCCGAGCGCAAAGTTTGTCCGCGCGCCCGTGATTATAGTGGCATTCATTGCCCCCAATGCCGATACGCCTATAAAAGCGCTTATGAGACCGGCGCCGGAAGGGCCTGCGATACGGTTCATTACATCGGACGCAATGGTCTCTGACTGAGCCATCGCTGTCATTCCCAGTATCTTTATAAAAACAAGATTGAGGAGCAGGTAAATTGCTGTGATAATGCCGATGCTCCACACCAGAGAAGAGACCATGCTGCGTTTGATATCGTGCAGCTCAGCCGATATATAGGCGGCTTCATTCCAGCCTCCGTACGTGA
>CAYMTB010000241.1:0-5301 GCA_964393225.1 uncultured Syntrophorhabdaceae bacterium | reverse complement strand
CGGTAAACACCATCTTTCAGCGTAACGTTTATACCGACCTCCTGCTTTAAACCCCTTACTATACCCTGGTTGTAAAGGTCCACAGCAAGACGGAAACGGGGGTCAAATGGGTCGGGCGAGGCCGTTATATCTTTCGGGAAGAGAAAGGCATAGGCATAGATGGCCGATGAGAGGTAGTATGGTCTGTTCCCGCTTGCGGATGCATAGAGAAAGGAGAGTTCAGCAAGGGCAAAGAACCGGTCCGATTCCTTTGCCGTGGGCAGGCCCTTGTGGATATCGGCAATGACCTGTTCCGGGCTACTGTTGAATTTTTCTGCCATGCCCGAACGGTTGAGTATCTGCATCGTTGATTGACTCATCGTATCGCTTGAGAGAACGCTGGCGGTAAGCTGACGGCCGGTCTCCTGCCTGTCCAGATAGCGTACCCCCACCGGTGTGGCACATCCTGAAAGGAAGAGGAAGATTGCCATGACAGCCGTAAAGGTGCTTATCCGGAATGTGTTACGGGTATTTCCTGACATTACCATCGAATTATTCCTCCTGAAAGGGTTTCTGGTTTTGTTAAAAATAAGCCCGCATTTATCATTAGAATCATCATGGGTATTGGATAATCCCTCGTAAGCACGCCCTTAAATGCAGGATTAGGAATTGATGTTTAGAGGGTTAAAAGTTTAGCTAATCATCCAAACATCCAACCTTCCAATCATCCGAACTTCTTACATACATACATACAATGTTTTCATAATGATTTTTCATTCGTCACTTCGTTTTTTTAGCCTTCCGCTCAGTTTTTTCCCGCTTGAATGCCTCTCCCTTGCCTGCCTCGAGCAGTTTATGCGGGTCGAGATATCCGTAAAGTTGGACGAGCTTTGCCACCACCCCGGTCCAGCCCGTCTGGTGGGAAGCGCCGAGTCCCGCGCCGTTGTCGCCGTGAAAATACTCATAGAAGAGAATGTGGTCACGCCAGAGAGGATCGGTCTGGAACTTCTCTGTACCGCCGTAGACAGGACGCCTGCCTTGTTCGTTTCGGAGAAACATATTGGCAAGACGGTCTGCTATGTCTTTACTCACCTCGAAGAGGTTCATCATCCTGCCTGACCCTGTGGGGCATTCGATCTTGAAGTTGTCGCCATAGTACAGGTAGAAGTTGAGGAGCGCCCGGATGATCATGGCGTTCACCGGCATCCAGATTGGTCCCCGCCAGTTCGAGTTACCGCCGAACATGCCCGTGTTTGACTCGGCCGGCAGATAATCCACCCGGTGCTCTTGGCCCTGCACACTAAAAACATAGGGGTGCTGCTCGTGGAATTTGGAGAGCGAGCGGATGCCGTAGGGGCTTAAGAATTCATTTTCATCGAGCATCTTCGTGAGAATCCGGCGGAGCCGCTCCGGGGTGATCAGCGCGATAATCCCCCTCTCGGCCACGCCAAAAAAACCAGGGCCGGTTGGATGCATGCTTTCCCGTAGTTCGGGGATCCGGCGCAAGCGCTCCTGGAGATGAGCCAACGCCCGCGGGATACGCTCCCGCTGCCACGCTTCTACAACCGTGGTGGCGCACAGAGGCAGGAGCCCCACCATGGAACGTACCTTGAGCCGCGTGGCGCTTCCGTCAGGAAGGCACAGCAGGTCATAGTAGAAACCGTCCTCCTCATCCCACATGCCCTCCTGACCGGAACGGTTCATGGCGGCAGCGATATACAAGAAGTGTTCTGTAAACTTTATAACCATGTCCTCGTACGTGGGGTCATGGGCGGCAATTTCAACGGCAAGTTCGGCCATGTTCTGACTGAAGAGCGCCATCCAGGCCGTGCCATCGGCCTGCTCCAGATGGCCGCCGGTGGGCAGCGGGGCGCTCCTGTCAAAGACGCCGATGTTGTCGAGGCCTAAGAAACCACCCTCGAAGACGTTTTTGCCGAAGCGGTCCTTGCGGTTCATCCACCAGGTGAAGTTCAAGAGCAGTTTGTTGAAGGCCGATTTGAGGAAATCGATGTCCGCTTCACCTTTCAGGGCCTGCTCGGTGCGGTGGAGGAAGAGCGTCGCAAAGGCGTGAACCGGGGGATTCACATCGCTGAAGTTCCACTCATAGGCGGGCATCTGTCCGCTGGGGTGCAGGTAGACCCCCTTGAGCATAAGTTTCATTTGATCCTTGGCGAAGTCGGGGTCCACGATCGCCAGCGGGAGCGTATGGAAGGCCAGGTCCCAGGCCGCGTACCAGGGGTACTCCCACTTGTCGGGCATGGAAATGATGTCCTCATTCAGCATATGAAACCATTCCGAGTTTCTGGAGGTTCGAAATCCCGAATGGAGGGGGTTGGAGTTGTGCTCGTCCAGCCAGTTGTCACCATCGAAGAAGAAGAACTGTTTGCTCCAGAGCATTCCGGCGATGGCCTGACGCATCACGTTGGCCGCGTCTTCACTCGCAGACGGCGGCGTGACCGATTTATAGAACTCATCGGCTTCACGAAGCCTCTCAGCAAAAACTTCATCAAAATTCTTATCAAATGGTTTGTCTTTCTTATCCGGAGAATTGTTTGAAAACCGCAGGCGAATCACTGTGGTCTGACCGGCACCGACAGTTACCTGGTAGTGCGCCGCGACCTTGGTGCCCTCCTTGCCCGGATTCACCGCCTCCTGACGTCCCTGCACCACACAGTCGTTGATGCCATCCTTGACATAGGGGCTCTCGTTCTTCTGTCCGGGAAAAAGGCGCTCGTGATTCGTTTCGTTCTCAGTGAAAAGTAGCGGCACATCGCCTTCGCAAAAAAGTGTGAATTCCCCGAGAAGCTTGTGTGCTGCCTTGACTGCTTTTGCACCAGCCGGCGCCTTGATCTGCTTGATGTTTGGTTTCCCGGGAGCCCTGTTGGATTCGGCAATCCACGCCGACCAGTCGTTCCGGAACCACAGCGTCGGCAGGAGATGCAGTTCGGCTGCCTCCGGTCCCCGGTTGATGGCGGTGATCCGCACAAGGATATCCTCGGGTCCGCCCTTGGCGTACTCTACGAAAACATCGAAATAGCGGTCATCATTGAAAACGCCGGTATCAAGGAGCTCATACTCCATTTCCTCACGGCTGCGCCGCCCGTTCGTCTCCACAAGGTCCGCATAGGGATAGGCTGCCTGGGGATACTTGTAGAGGTATTTCATATAGGAGTGGGTCGGCGTCGAGTCGAGGTAAAAGTAGTATTCCTTCACATCCTCGCCGTGGTTCCCCTGACTGTTGGTTAGGCCGAACAGCCTTTCTTTCAGGATTGAATCCTTTCCGTTCCAGAGGGCCAGGGCAAAGCAGAGCCGCTGCTTGTCGTCGGAAATGCCGGCGATGCCGTCCTCGCCCCAGCGGTATGCGCGGGAGCGGGCATGGTCGTGTGTGAAAAAATTCCAGGCATCACCATTTTCGCTGTAATCTTCACGAACCGTTCCCCACTGGCGCTCGCTCAGGTAGGGGCCCCACTTCTTCCAGGGAATGTTGTTCTTTCTGGATTCCTCGAGCCGTTTCGTTTCTTCATTATTACTCATAATATGCCTCCTTTTTTCAATTAATGGGGCTCACGCCTGTCCCCGTAAGGGGGTCGCCCCCTCTTGCCGCCCGCTGAATTGCTTGCCGCTCTACTGTCCAGCCTTGAGCGCGCGGGCACCCGGCTAAAACAGTTCTTTTCTTCTTTTCGTGGCTGTCGGAGCCTCCCCTTCTCGCTCACGGTGTGAGCTGTTTACTTCTTATGCGCTCTACGCTATATCAGATCGTTCTCTTCTCTGTATTCAGTGTTCTGCCATACACATTCTAACAGGTCAATGGCGACCTGGAATACTGTATGACAACGGAATTCCGTATCACCAAGTATATCACAGGTGTCAGGCCATGGGCAACCATCGTGACAGGACATGGTATCCCCAGGGGGGAAGATCCACGTACAATCCGCTGGTGCACATCTCATCGCCGCTCCATTCATACTCTTTTCCAGTAAAGAGGTCAGTCATCTGCCATGACCTGCCCTTGAGTTCATCCCATGGCAGCAGCACCAGCCCTTGCGCGCTGGAGGCTGAAAGGTTCACAACGATCAGGCGATACTCCCCGGCGCTGCGCCAGCACCAGGCAACGATGTTCCGGCAGCTTGTATTATCCGGCCAGCCGGTTCGATCACAGAGCTGCCATTGACCATTCCGCAGCTCCTTCAAGGAAGCGGCTTTTAGAAGCGTGCGGTAGAAAACCTGGAGGTCAGGGTCTGCCGGTTCAGCGGGGCGGCGGCCGAGGAATACAGGAAGCCTTACCTTTCTTCCCTCGAACTGCCCTTCATGAAAGAGCTTTGCCCCCGGAATCGTGGCAAAGGTCACGGCGGCGGCACGCTCCTTTTGAGGGGAAAAGGCCGAATGGGCCCGGGGCTCATCGTGATTTTCGATGAAGAGGACCAGCTTCCCCTGGTAGACAGGATCAGCACAAAGATGGAGCCGGACGTTCTCCGCGGTACCTTCTTCCAGACGATCATACAGGCGCTTGTCATAGCAGTAATCAAACCCCTGCTGCTGAAGTTCCCACTCGAGGTCCCAGTAAGCCTCAGCCATAAAAAGGAAGTCAGGATGGGTTTTCTTTATGGCGGAAATCGTGTTAATCCAATACTCTGTCGCAGGCCGTTGACCCGCCCGGTTACCCCAGGTACGTTCGAAGATGGAATTGATGAGGAGCATCGCCATGTCGCAGCGCACACCATCACATTGACCAGCAATATCCGAAAGGGTCTCGATCACCGCCTGCCGGAGTCCAGGTTGAAAGGCATCCAGCTGCAGCACATCGGGCCATGCGGGAAAGTAGGGATCCCTGCCGCAGGCAAACACCTTTCCTTCCGTCTCAACGAAGGAAGCCGGGTCATTCCTCGCGTCATCAGTGCTTCCCTTAATGAAGTATTCAGGATGATCGATAACCCATGGATGGTCAGGCGCCACATGGTTCGGGACGAAATCAAGGATAAGTTTAATCCCCCGCTTGGCAAGCTCTTTCCGGGCTAAAGCCAGGCCTTCAGGACCTCCCAGGTGTTCGTCGACCGCGTATTGCCGCACACAATAAGGAGAGCCCACGTTATCCTCTGGCCGATAATCGGGAAGGGCCCGCCGGAAGTCTTCCAGAAGACCTTTATTCTGGTTCGCAATGGCGATACCCGCAGGGCTTCTTTCCCAGACGCCCATAAACCACACAGCGTCAAAATCGAGGGAGGCGATCCTGTCCCATTCCTCACGGGGAACATTTGCCAGGGAGAACGGTCTTTGATTTTTGCCCCTTGCCCCTTGCCCCTTGCCCCTTGCCCTTAGCTCATT
>CAYMTB010000240.1:0-5381 GCA_964393225.1 uncultured Syntrophorhabdaceae bacterium | reverse complement strand
TGCTGGACACAATGGGAAAAAAGTCAAGGCAGAAGATCGAAGGCTACACCATAGAAAAAAACGTCGATGAAATGGAGAAGATACTCCTTTCAGTGAATAGTGAACAGTGAACAGTAAACAGAAAAGGGTATCCGGCTATTTGCCACACAAGATTGATAGTTTACTGTCTATTACACTATAAGTTCGACCTTTCCCGTTTCTATGTCGTAATAGGCGCCCGCTATCTTTATTTTGCCATGTTCTAATGCCTTCGCAAGAATCGGCTTTGACGATTTAATCTTTTCAACAACAAGTTCAACGTTCGCCCTGATCGCATTGTCTGTTAAATCCCCTGATTGTGCCTTTGCCTTCTCTACAGCCGGTGCAATCGTTTTTACAATGCTCCCGATATGGCCGTGTGCTTCTCCACCCTGGACAGCGGCCGTCACAGCACCGCACTTTCCATGGCCAAGAACAACAACAAGCTGAGCGCCCAGATGGTCAACTGCATACTCAATACTCCCCAGGGCTATGTCATCAACAATATTGCCTGCCACGCGGATTACAAAAAGATCGCCGAGTCCCTGGTCAAAAACGATTTCCGGCGGGATCCTTGAATCAGAGCAGCCCACGATAACAGCAAAAGGTCTCTGCCCTTTTGATACCTCATTGCGGCGTTCTGCCGTCTGGTTGGGATGAGTAAGCTTTGAGCCGAAGAAGCGTTTGTTTCCATCTGCTAATTTTTGCAGCGCCTCTTGTATTGATTGATTATCAGACATAATAGTCTCCCTCGATATTATTTTGCTCTATATTATAAAAATTTACGATCAATCATCAAGTGTTTTGTGAAGAACGTGTACATATCGAAACATTATATTATTGTGAAAATATTAACAAGATTTTATTGACAACATATACGGGTATGTTTATAATTATCTGTTTAGCGGAAGATTATAAGCAACACAATCCAATATTAAATCAGGAGGTTGAGTATGGCAGTAATTAAGGAAGAAAACAACAAGTATTACCCACCAGCGGAATTCGTCGAACAGGCGTATGTCGACAGCCGGGAACAGTATGAAACGATGTGGAAACAGTCAGTTCAGGATCCGGAAACATTCTGGGGAAACGTCGCATCAGAATTATTCTGGTTCAAAAAATGGTTCAAAGTAAATAGAGAAGATTTTTCCAAGGGCGAAGTCGAATGGTTTATCGGCGGCAAAACCAATATCTCCTACAACTGCCTTGACGCTCAGATAAAGAAAGGAAAGGGCGACAAAGTGGCTATCCTTTTCCAGGGCGAGCCGGAAGACGATGTAGTAAAGCTTACCTACAAAGAAATGCTGAAACTCGTATCCAAGTTTGCCAACGTCCTGAAGAAAAAAGGCGTACGGAAAGGCGACAGGGTTGCCATTTATCTTCCCATGATCTGGCAGCTTCCCGTTGCCATGCTTGCATGCGCAAGGATTGGCGCCATTCATACAATCGTTTTCGGCGGTTTCTCTGCTGAAGCGCTTCGCGACAGAATTCTCGATGCAGGTGCAAAGTTACTGATCACTGCAAACGGTTACTGGCGTTCCGGTAAAAACGTAAGCTCCAAGGCAAATGCTGACATCGCCTGCGATCAGTGTGCAGCACAGGGCCATACCGTTGACAAAGTTGTCGTAGTAAAGAGACTTGAGAAATTTGACGTGCCTATGAAGGCTGGAAGAGACACCTGGTTCGAAGAGGAACTGGAAGCATCCGACATCAGCGATGTCTGTCCTGCAGAGCAGATGGACTCAGAAGACCCGCTGTTCATCCTTTACACCTCAGGCTCCACAGGCAAACCGAAAGGCGTGCTTCATACAACCGGCGGTTACATGACGTATGTATATGCCACATTCAAATACATCTTTGACTACAAAGATAAAGACATTTTCTTCTGTACCGCAGATATCGGCTGGGTAACCGGTCACTCCTATATTGTTTACGGACCAATGTGCAATGGCGCAACCTCCATCGTCTTCGAGTCCGTTCCTACATTCCCGAACCCCGACAGGTTCTGGGCAATTGTTGAGAAATTCAAAGTTACCAGCTTCTATACTGCACCGACCGCAATCCGGGCACTCATGAAAGACGGCGAGAAATGGCCCCAGGGCAGAGACCTTTCCTCCTTGAAAGTCCTCGGTTCTGTTGGTGAACCCATCAATCCTGAAGCATGGCTCTGGTACCACAAGTATGTGGGCGGGGAGAGATGCCCCATCACCGATACCTGGTGGCAGACAGAAACAGGCGGCATCCTTATTTGTGCCCTACCCGGCGCATGGCCAACGATACCGAGCTATGCAACGCTTCCGTTCTTCGGCGTTGACGCCCGTGCCTTACAGCCAAGATCATCAGCAAAAGAGCCGGCCGTAGACGCACCGGTAAATGAACAGGGTGAACTCTGCATTGCCAGGTCATGGCCAGGCATGATGAGAGGCGTTTTCGGCGAACCTGAAAGATTTTTTAATACCTATTTTGTGCAGCAGCCCGGCTTCTATTTCTCCGGTGACGGTGCAATAAAGAACGAAGACGGCTATTTCAGGCTTATGGGCCGTATTGACGACGTCGTCAACGTATCCGGGCACCGTATGGGTACCGCAGAGGTCGAAGCATCTCTTAATTCATTTGCAACAGCAGTCGCAGAGTCCGCTGTTGTCGGCTTCCCGCATGATATTAAGGGTGAAGACCTTTATGCATATATCATTCTGAAAACAGGCGTTGAAGGATCAGATGCCCTGAAGAAAGAGCTCGTAGCTCATGTCAGGAAAGAGATCGGTCCCATCGCATCTCCCGGTAAGATACAGTTCGTACCTGGCCTGCCGAAGACACGTTCCGGCAAGATCATGAGAAGGATTCTGAGAAAGGTTGCAGCCGGCGCTATTGATGAGCTTGGCGATATCACAACGCTTGCAGATCCGTCCGTTGTCGATATAATCGTAAAGGGCAGACAGTAAAATTTTCATTGCCTTACCAAAGCCCCCGGGGAGCTCCCCGGGGGCTTTTTTATTTGAAACATTTCTTCTGGTTTATGGTTTCAGTAACAATTTGAAAGTGTACATCCTATAGTTTAAAATGTGAGTAAGATCAAGTTGTAGCAGAAAACTGCGGAACTATTTGCCTGTGCCGGTCTGTCCTGTAAACCGCAGAATATCCAACCCCTGCACACGGTCAATGAGGTAGATAAGACCGCGTTTATCAACGAAAACATCGTTGCTTTCCGCAAATTGCTGGCCCCGTCCCGGTCCGGGAATGTAACGGCCGGCTTCAGAAGGCCGGTACGGATTCGAGATGTCAATTACCCTCAGACCGCCCGAGAACCAGGCAGCATAGACGAGATTGTCAGCCCCAACATATTCATGCGGTTGGTGGGCTCCAAAGCGGCCTCCTGTTTTTCCGTAAGGGTCAGGGGGTACGTGAAAAGCAGCAACCTCGACAGGACGTTTTTCGTCAGTAATGTCAAAAACCCTCATGAAGGCAGGAGGGTTTCCGCCACCCATCTCCTCATCAAATACGATGAGCCAGCTCTTGCCAAGAATCTTGTGAACAACGGGCAACGCTGTATGAGTGGGTGCGCCGCCACTTCTATCGTGGTAATTTACGTGACTCACGAGCCGAGGATGCGCCATGTCGGATATGTCGAGGATGGCAAACCCGCCATACCAGAGCGATACAAACATCCGGTTATCCAACCGCAGGGGATGGTGTGTACGGATGCTGGAGCCAAACCATGAGGGTTTCTCTCCACCCCCCGCATACTGACCGGGGAACCACCATCGGCCAATTTCCAGGGGGCGGGCAGGGTTGGAGATATCAATAATAATCGGAAAGTTACCATGAAATTTATCATCACTCCCGCTGACATAGACAAGCTTCCGTTCGCAGTCCAACTGAAAGCGGTGAACCCCGGTACCTCCCGTAGAAATGCCGCCCATCTTATAGTAGGCAATTTCTTTCGGATGTCCCGGGTCATTGATATCAAAGAGTGTCAGGCCTGCCGTTCCGTCTCCGCCTCCGCCGTAACGTTCTACGTTAATAATCAGCGTACTGCCGCATATGCGTGCTTTGTGCGAGTGTGTCCCCGGGCGTACCTTAATCCGCGAAAGGATACGGGGATGTGTCGGATCGCTGACATCCAGGATTGTTGTTGCATACGGTGGTCCCATGTGACCCACGGCAGCAAGTTTTCCCTTCACATCAACCATCCCGCCGCCTTCAATGTCAAGGTGACCGACAAGAACAACGTTCTTCGCGGATATCGGGCCGGAGGTGGCTGATGCAATACCTGCCAGAAACAAAAAAGCAGGCAGCCATGTGAAGAACCGCACTCTATGAAATCTCATCCATTCCATAATGCCATTATAACACTTTTAATATCCCTTCCGTATTTTTTGGTATATACTGAAAGAATCTTAAAAGGTATGGCTGAAATATCGGGATACAGGCCTTGAAACTTTGGTATTCGTATTGATAGTTTGCTTTTCATGTGTTATTCATTATTGTATACTGAAAAATAAATTCATATCAGTAAAACTTAAACATCAGGAGGAAGCCATGAAGAATCGATTGCTGTGTTTACTTTCATTTTTTTTAATTTTTACATTTGTTGCTTGCGCCTCAACCACACTGACTCAAGTCTGGAAAAATCCTGATTTACAGGCAGGAACGATTAAGAAAATGATGGTGGTAGGGGTCGCAAAGGAGCCCGCCAAACGTCAATTCTTTGAAGATGAGTTAGCTAAGAGCCTTTCAGCTCATGGTGTGAGCACTATCAAAAGCTACACAGTCATGACGCTCGATGAACTGAAGGATAAGCAGAGTGCGGCTGAAAAGATCCGGAGTTTAGGCGTAGATGCCGTGCTGGCAACTCGTCTCATTGATAAAAAGGTGATTCAGGTCTATAATCCGCCGACCTACTACACTTACAATGTTCCGGCAACTCCCTATGGTTTATGGGGAGGGTATTACGACAGTGAAGAAGTCGCCAAACTGGAGACCAATATATATGATGTCAAGACCGCGAAAGTTATTTGGTCAGCGCTTTCGGATTCCTGGATAGATAGCGGCACAGTACAGAACTATGTCTTCTTAGACTTTATTGGTGTTGTGGTCGACCGGATGACAAAGGACGGTATTATCCCAGCCATAGAGAAAAAATAAGGAATGTTTTAATTTAAAATAAGGCACGCGCAATCCGCTGACCTGTTATCCCTGCGGCGATGAAATCAAGATTACCGGTTTCGTCGCCGCACTGTCAGTCAAAAACCCTACCCCGTTCCCCGTAAAGCGTATCTCGTAACCGGGAAAGGATCTGCCCTTACAATATCCTTGCCGGTATAAATATGCAGCAGATAAGACAGGTGGTAGATCCGGTTTAC
>CAYMTB010000239.1:0-5408 GCA_964393225.1 uncultured Syntrophorhabdaceae bacterium | reverse complement strand
GTCTTTCTGCTTTTCTGTTAAGGGATCATCAAAACATTCTCTGAGATAGGGGAGTAAATTCTCTTGTATTGTCTTTTTCAACCATGATATCCTCTGCAATAGCTCCACGGGCTCTCCTTTGTAAGATGTTGTCTTGACAACACATTTTACCACAGGGAGAGCCTTAAAGCTCTATAATACATGAGAAATAGACTTAATTCAGGGGTTTTGCAAGAGGCTCTAATGAATTAATCTCATGAATGACGGAGAAACGCCACAGGCAGATAATTGTCACCAAATACCTTGATATTGTGAGGAGGTTAGAATAGTATTATGGGAAATGGGGGTGTAGCTCAGAGGGAGAGCATCTCGTTCGCAACGAGAGGGCCGTGGGTTCGAATCCCATCACCTCCACCAAGCAAATTGGTGGCTAGACAGTCTTTTAATTAGTTTGACTTTGTTGTCAAATATGACTTATAATCAGTGAAATGCGTAAAATATTTCTACTTTTATTAATTATTATATTCGTTTCGTGCAGTACTACTGCCCCCAAAGACACAGGCACCAAAAAAACAGCAAAAACAGAGAGTAAAGCTGAAAAAGTAGAAAAAATTGAGGAAAAACCCCCTAAGCCAGGCGATATAAAAGTGATCGATGGCGTGCAGTATATTTATACAAGCAACAGGAAATATATGCTCACGCCTTATGAGCCAGAGTATGTCTGGACAAGAAAAGATCAATTTACCCCTCGTATGGGTGAGGCGCTGTTGTCGGGGGGTGCTACATCGAAAAAAGAAAGAGACGAGATGGAAGCGCGAATTGCCAAGCTTGAAGAAGATCTCAAAAAGAAAGGAATTGCACCTTACATGGTCTACCCGCAGCAGATGGGGGCCATGCCTTCCGGGATGGGTTTTATGCCGTCATTCCCGCTGATTGCCTTTAATTACCCGTCGCCCAAAATGAAGAGAAGAGTCATCGTAATGCCCTTTGTTGATCTATCCAATTACAAAGAAGAGGGTCTTGGTGAGTTAGCCACAAAAAGGCTCATATCAAGACTTGAAAATACAAATGCAATAATTTGTATTGATCCTAATATATTAAATATTAAGGGCGTACTCACTGATCCAGCCAACCTTAAAGAACTGAACGAACTTTATGGCATTCAGGCTGTTATTAAGGGGGCACTTTCCGATGTTTACACAAGTTCATCAAAAATAGAAGGCAAAGAAGAAAAGCAAACCTCATTCGCGATGTCAAAAATATCTCTTGAGGTTTATAATACCGATACAAGTACTATATTGAAACAGCTTTCAGGGAGAAACCCCATCTCTCTCACAAAAGAGAGAGGAGATATGAGTTCGGAAAAGTCAAAAATGAAGGCTATTGACCTGTCTATTGAGATTATTGCAGAAGACCTTCTCAAGGCCATACTGACATTGGATTGGCACGGACGAATTGCATCCATCGAAAACGGTAAGGTTTACATAAATGCAGGCAGGCTATCCGGTTTAGAAAAAGGCAGCACGCTTGAAGTGTACTCTATAGGCGAACAGGTAATAGACGCCAGAACAAAAACCCCACTTGGCATGATCAAGGGCAATTTTAAGGGCGAACTCGAGGTGGCTGAGTTGTTTGGTGTAGATGCAAGTTGGGCAAAAATCAAAAAAGGCGGGAACTTTTCACCCACCGACCTCGTTTACTTCCAGAAATAAATATTTCAGTAATCACGAATACAGTTATTTAACAAGTTGGAGTACAGTTTTAAATTCGTCAGTCCCGGCTCTTTGGAGGAGTTCGTAGATAAACATTTCTGTAGATGAAATAACTGCTCCGGCACGACCCATTCTCTCTAAGGCAACAAGACAATTTTCGGGCGTCCGTGACGACACGGCATCACTTATTACATGAACATTGAAGTCAGGTAATGCATAAAGTGCTGTTTGAGCTACACAGATATGAGCTTCAATGCCGGCCACTATCAATGTTTTTCTACCTGTTTTTTCTATTCCATCTGAAAATTCTTTACAGAAGAAACAGTTAAAGTAGATTTTACTGACAGTCTGAACATTGGAAAGTTCCTTGCGTACCTCTGGTAGCGTGAGACCAAGCTTCACCTGTTCTGTAAATATAACCGGCATTCCGATAATTTGGGCAAAACGCGAAAGCCTGATCACATTTTCGATAACCCTTTCTTTATTTGAAACAACCGGGACCAATTTTTCCTGAACATCAATGACTAAAAGCACACAATCTTCCCTCGTAATTAAACGCTGTGTTTCACGTGAAACGCCAGACATAATTAACCTCCAAAAAATTATAAAAAATCTATTTTTTTAACTTCTTAACCAGCAAGGCCACGCGTTTACCCAATTTACGGGCATTGACGATCGTTTTTTCATCAGGTTTCCCCGTGCACGAAATACCATAGTGTCCCGTTGCATCTAAAGGATCTCCAACTACGATCATGCCATAGATGAGCAGCACCTGGATTATGGACATCATCGTTGTTTCTTTGCCGCCTGATTGATCCCCGGATGTGGCAAATGCGGCACCTATCTTGTCGCCCATTTGTTTACGAATGCCCACAAACTTATCAAAGACTTCTTTCAGTTCAGCTGCCATGCCGCCAAAATAAACGGGAGAACCAGCTATGATTCCGTCCGAAGACACGAAGTCGTCTTTTGCCACATCATTTACTGATCTGAGAAGACAGCTGACCTCGGGGATTTCTTTTACCCCGTTCACTATCTCTTCAGCCAATATTTTCGTATTCCCCGACCGCGAATAGTATATTACGAGTACTTGCATGTGTTTACTCCCACTACGGTTTATTTATCTTTCTTGATCACGCATATATCTGGCAGATTCCTGTAATGTTCCGCATAATCAATGCCATACCCTACAACAAAGCCATCATCAATGGTAAGCCCAACGTAATCACCTTCCATTTCAACTTCCCTCCGAGCTCTTTTATCAAGCAGGGCACATATTTTGAGTGTCTTCGGGCCTCTCTCAAGGAGCATTTTTTTTATGATTTTCAATGTGAGCCCCGAATCGATTATATCTTCGACGATAATAACGTTTTTGCCCTCTATGCTTTCTTCGAGGTCTTTTGTGACTGTTACCTCTCCTTTGGACTTCATGGCGGTTCCGTAGGACGAAACCCTCATAAAGTCAACCGTTGAAGGATTTCTAATGCACCTTATCAGGTCTGATAAAAATATAAAAGACCCTTTGAGGAGACACACGAATAAAATTTCCTCATCACCAAAATCATTTTCAATGCAAGATGCGAGTCTTTTTACGGCATCGCCTATCTCATTTTTGGTAAATAATGGCTTCAGCATATCCACATTCTCCTATAATGCATATTCCATAACGATTATTTCAGGTTCTACAGGGAGACCCGTTTTGTTGATTTCAATTTCAGAGGTTTTTGCTGCTTTTACACCTTTCTTGCCGGCTGTAAATTCTGACACTTTCGCGATCGGGAAATCGCACTTGTCCGTTTTAACATGCATTGGTATAGTAATGGCAGGCCCTATATCGTTCATGACCTTTGTCGCCTCGCCCGCGTCTATAGTATAAAAACCTCCCACGGGCAGGAGAAGGATATCAACCTTCCCTATTTTATCGATTGTATCCTTTTCCAGAGCGTGTCCGAGGTCGCCCATGTGTGCCAATGTCAAACCATCCGCTTCAATGACAAAGACGAGGTTGTCCCCCCGCTCTTTGCCCTTTGATGAGTCATGATGTGTAGGAATAGCCTTTATTACTAAATTATTCATATTATGAGCGCCGCCCTGCTTGATCTGTGTAAAGCTTCCCTTGATGTCTTTGGTGTAGTTATGGTCGTCATGGTCGTGGCTTGTGAGCACTATGTCTGCTTCTTCAGTGATTTTGCCGTATGCGAGCGCCCCGCCGAATGCCCCCGACTCATAGGGGTCAATGATAATGCGAACGCCCTTGTCCGTCGTTATTTTAAATGCCGCATGGCCGTACCATTTAATTTTCATATTGTCTCCCTCCTTTTTTATTGGAATAAGTTTTTTATCAATAATATCATTTGGTGTATTTGTCATGCTCTGAGGTTTTGCCATTTTTTACTCCACCATTCTCCATTATATTCCATTGATGCTTAATGCCGCAAATGTATTTTACTTATGTTTCGCCGATACCCACTTTTGTCTCGCCTTTAATTCAAATTCTGAAATCCAAAACTACTTATAGCAATCCTTTTTCTTTTAAACTGCAGTAGCCTTCTTTTTCGGGCTTGCTGTGTTCGGTGATGGTGCTCTTTACGCTATTTTTTCCTATAATGATATGGTCAAGCACCTCAATGCCGATGATTTTGCCTGCATCTATGAGGCGCCTGGTGATTTTAAGATCTTCTTCAGACGGTTCAGGGTCGCCGGATGGGTGGTTATGGGCGATTATTACTGAGGAGGCGCTGCGTTTAATTGCCTCTTTGAATGCCTCCCGTGGATGAACGAGGCTTGCGTTAAGCGTTCCAACGGAGATGTTGATAATTTTCCCCATGATTTTGTTGCGTGTGTTAAGGGCGACGAGCACAAAATGTTCTTTTTTCATATCTTTTATGCTTGCACGAATTGCGTTTACTACAGCCTGTGGGTTCTTAATATCATAGTTTTCATAGTCGTATTCGATTTCCAGTTCTTTTCTTTTCCCCAGCTCAAAACATGCCTTCAGTTGGACTGCCTTGGCAAACCCAATCCCTTTAATCCCTGACAGTTCCTCAATGGTTGCCTCGTTTACCCCTCTGATGCTGCCAAACATTATCATCAATTCTTGTGCTATTGTCATAACCGATTTGCCTGATACCCCTCTGCCAATAATAAGGGCTAAGAGTTCCTGGGCTGAAAGCGCCTCAGCGCCAAATATTTGCAGTCTTTCCCTTGGCCTTTCAGCCTTTGGCATGTCACTTACAGTAAAAGATGTCTCTTTGCTCATATTAAACCTCCGGTAAAATCATAAGCGTAGAAGCTGTGAAGATGTGTCTATCTTGATGTTTTCCTGGACACCATTTCTTCCGCTGATGGCTCAAGCGGTGTTGAAAGCGTCATCCGCCGATGTTTTTAAAAGAGAAAAAGGTATTATGATACAAAATGTGATTATTAATCGTATTAGACTTTTCATGTGGACTCCTTGTTTCAAGATTTTACAATTAACTATAAAAAAATCCTTAAAAAATATCTACACCCAATTTATGCTATCCATAACTGCTTTTCAGGGCACGAAAAACGTGGTAATATTTTTAAACAGGGAGGACGAGATGAAACCGAAAAAAGTAACTGATGACATTTATCTGATAGGGGATTCGGACATAAGCGATTCACGGGACTGCTCTGTCTACCTTTTAAACCTCGGAGAATTGGTGCTTATTGATACCGGTGCAGGTCCAAGCGTAA
>CAYMTB010000238.1:0-5430 GCA_964393225.1 uncultured Syntrophorhabdaceae bacterium | reverse complement strand
AAGCCGTTTACTGAGAAAAAAATACTGGAGACCATAGAACAATTTCAAGAGTAGGAGTCCAGATGAAAAATACATCCAGGACACATCCGGAATTAATCGAGGAGATCTACTTCTTAAAACAGAGAATCAAAGAACTGGAACATGCGGAATCAGACCGCCTGTCTGCTAAACAGGCAGGCAAGCGGGCAGAAGAGCAATTGCGGGAGAGCGAGGAAAGGTTTCGGTTAGCGATCAATGCGACCGAAGATGGCCTTTGGGAATGGGATATTCAAACTAATAAGGAATTCTTTTCCCCTCGCTGGTGTGAAATTATCGGATACTCGTTTGATGATCCGGAATTACCTCATACATACAGTTCGTGGGCATCAAGAATCCACCCCGATGACCATGACCGTGTAATCAGCGCCCTGAACAACCATCTTGAAAATGGCACGAAATATAATGTTGACTATAGACATCGGCATAAATCAGGCGAATACCGCTGGCAAAACTCCAAGGGGCAGGCGGTTTTTGACGAGAGCGGAAAGCCTACCAAAATGGTAGGGTGCATCGCTGACATTACCGAGCGCAAACAATTGGAGGAGGTGTTCAACGAGAGCCATAAGTGCCTTACAAATATTCTGGATAGCCTCGATTCTTTGATATATGTGGCGGATTTCAGTTCTTATGAGATATTGTTCATCAACAGGTATGGTCGTAACGTGTGGGGTGACATACAGGGACAAAAATGCTGGCAGGCCATTCAGAATAACCAGAAGGGTCCATGCTCATTCTGCACAAACGATAGATTAGTGTCCGATACCGGAATACCGACCGGAGTGTACCAATGGGAGTTTCAAAATACGGTTAACGGCAGATGGTATGAGTGCCGGGACCAAGCGATCACGTGGATCGGTAAGGGACTGGTTCGTATGGAAATCGCAACCGACATCACTGAGCACAAGCTGGCAGAGAAGGCGCTAAACGATATTCAGGAGCAGCTCTTCCAGACAAACAAGATGGCATCCTTGGGCCAGCTTAGCGCCGGGGCAGCCCATGAAATCAATAATCCCCTGGCCGGAATAATAGGTTTTACAGAAGCAACGCTATCGGACCTGAAGAATCAAAAGATCGCTCCGGATAAGATCGCGCGTAGCCTGGGAATAGTTTTAAAGAATGCCGAACGGTGTCGGATTATCATGCGCAATCTCCTGAACTTTGCCAGGGTCAAAGAACTAAGTAAGCAGGAAAGTGACATAAATATACTCATAGATGATGCCCTGGCGCTTGTTGAACATAAGACCACGGCCCAGAACATTAGGGTCGTTAAAACATATGATAAGAATCCGTGCAAGGTAAATATTGACCGGGATATGATGACGCAGGTATTTATAAATGTTATTTCTAACGCGCAGAATGCCATGCCGGACGGAGGAGAGCTCTTCGTGAGTACCTGGTCAGAAAATAATTTCGCGCTGATTGAATTTAAGGATACGGGCACAGGTATAGAAAAAGAGGGTCTCCTTAAGGTATTTGACCCGTTTTTCACAACCCGCCAGCCCGGCCAGGGTGTCGGTCTTGGATTATCTATAAGTTATAGTATAATAAAGAGGCACGATGGAAGCATCGAAGCAAAAAGCGACGGTAAAGATAAAGGCACATCTTTTATTATCAAGATCCCCGCGAAAGGAGAAATAAACGGCCATGAATAAAACCAAAATCCTTGTCATTGACGATGAAGTAGATCAATGTTTTCTTTTTCAGGAGATACTCGGTTCCGAGGGCTATACTGTCTTCACCGCCTATAACGGTTTTGACGGAATAAAAATAAATGAGGAAAGCAATCCCGACATTATCCTGCTGGACATTAAGATGCCAGGGATAAACGGTATAGAGACTTTGCGCCGCATCAGAAAGAAAGACCCGGATGTCATAGTAATTATTATCACAGGATACGGCGATGCCGGGACGATTAGAGATGCTGCGGAGCTGAATGTATATGAGTATATGTCCAGGCCGTTTAGTAACGAAACGATATTGAAGGTATTAAAAGAAGTTGTAGCTTTTGAGCGTAAAGATGACTGATATCAGATCCTTAATATATGTGCCCGTTTTGCATACCCAGAAAGAAGCGGGAGAGATTTTACTGTCTTTAAAGGCAGATGAGGCCGGAAAGTCTGCCGATACTTCATCGGCTGATCAGGAAAAATCAGTCAAGGAGATGTGGGCCGGCATACATGAAAAAATTCTGAATACGCATATCTCGTACCCGACAATACGCATCTATCAGGATGCCATGCCTGTTTGCGGAAGGGAAAAAGAAATAGCTGAGAAATTAGCCCGGAAAGCCAGCCGCAATCACCAATTGATTCTGGACTTGTTGAAAAAGGGCGCCAATCTGGAAGGGACTGAAAACCCGGATTTACTGATTGAAGAATACGACAACTTAAGCCAGTTAATCGGCAAGGCTTCTGTTTCCATCCAGAGCTATAGAGACTCACTTAATAAGTACAGGGAAAAAGGCGCGAAACTGATGAAACAGAGGGATGCCTTTATCGCCGAAAGAATTATAAGCACTTTAAAAGAGGGCGAGACACCTTTAGTTTTCATGGGCGTGCGCCATGAATTGGAAAAATTGCTTCAGCGGTCTTTTGTGATCAATTATATTATCTATCGTCTGCCGTTCAAGAAAGTCAGAGATATCTATAATGTCTGACCGAAATCAAAGACCTTCTCTCCTGAGCAAAAATTTCTCTACACTATTTTCTCCTGTCCGTGTTAATGCGGATATATTAGAGACCGATAAACCATTAGCCCTGTATGAATTCGCCAGTATTTTTCTTCCCAGCATGGGTCCGAGTATTTTTAATCTCCTGTTAGATATGGAGAGGCATTCCAAAAAACTAATAGCTGCAATTGAACCCGAAAAAAGGGAAAGATTGATTAATGACCTTGAAGGCATGACTGTTGAAATACACTACGTGATAAAAGACAAAGGAAAGGAATTGATGGTATTACCCATAAACATATGTCCGGCTGAGGTCTTAAGAAACGCATCACTGACTAAGCACGGTTCACGGTATACCGAAAAGATGCAGGAAGAGATGAATCAGATACTCACCTCTTTTATTAAAAAAGAGATTCAGCACAAGATTAAAACTATAATAGAGAGTTCTTTGGAAACATTAATCGCCAAGCCCAGGATGCCGGTGATGATCAAGGAGCTTCTGTGCTTAGGTTTAATCAATAAGGAGGGTCGCCTTGCTGAAGGCGCTACAATCGAAGATCTGATATCCGGAAAATACGCAAGGTTGTTTAAAGAGGTTGTTCCTGAGGAGCTTATAAACGAAGCGCTGATGATCAAAGAGGCAATCAAGGCTTGTTATGATTGGGAAGGCGTGGATTCTCTCCCGTCAGCGAACGAGGCATTGGTAGAAAAAGGCATCCTTGAGATTACCTTAGGAGAAATAGGAGGAAGGGGGCAGGAGGCTGTGAATTTGGGTGGCATGAAATGATACCTCTCTCTTCCTGGTCTATTCGGAAAAAACTGTTGCTCCTGATATTTATCGCTGTCTTGCCAGCCCTGGGTATAATCTTGTTTTCAGGCATAAAACACCGGGAACATGAAATCGTCTCGACAAAGCGGGACATCATGCATCTGGTGCAAGGTCTGGCAGCACAGCAAGAACAGATTGCAGCCAGGACAAGGCAGATGCTCCAGACCCTGGCGCAAATGCCGGAGGTACAAAGCATTGATACAAATGCTTGCAACAGGATATTCAGGAATATACACGAACAGAACCCGATCTATTCCACCATAGCGGCAGCAGCACCTGACGGCAACATGTTTGCCGCTTCTGCGCCTTTTGCTCCCGGCAGCGTCAACCTTGCAGACCGGAAACATATAAGGGATGCCATCAGAACACATGATTTCTCTGCCGGGGAATACATTGTGGGAAAAGTGAGCAGGGTCCCGTCCATCAATTTTACATACCCTGTGCTGGATAAGAACGGGAAGATCATTGCCATTCTTGTCGCCGGTTTAAAACTGGATAAATACAAAGAGTTCATGACACAGGTAAACCTGCCCAAAGGTTCTGTAATGGGTATAGCGGATCATAAAAATATAACCTTATACCGTTTTCCTGAAAACGAAAATATTCCTCCAGGGACACCCGTTCCATTACAAAACTTACAAGAAATACCCGTTGACAGCAGAGAAGGGTTTTGGGAAGGAATCGGAAGAGACAATGTGTTCCGTATCTATGCATACAAGAAGGTATGGTTACGCGACAATGAACCCTGGTATTTGGGGATATACGTTGGTGTTGATAAAAGTTTGGTCCTTCATCATGCTAATACTGAGTTAATCTATAATCTCGCTTTTCTCGGGATTGCATGCCTATTCGCAGTGCTTTTGGCATGGATTGCGGGCAACTCCATCATTGTGGATCCCCTTAACAAACTTGTCATAGCGACACAACGGTTCGGCAAAGGGGAGATGCATACACGGACAGATTTACCTCACAGAGAAGACGAACTGGGCCGGTTGGCAAAGTCCTTTGATACTATGGCAGTCATGTTGGAGATGGAGGACCTTGAGCGCAGAAAGGCGGAAGATGAGCTGATTAAAAGCGAAAGAAATTATCGTGAACTTTTTGATTCGTCTAATGATGCGCTTTTCGTACAAGACATTGTAACAGGTTCAGTCCTTGATGTGAACGAAACAATGCTGGAAATGTACGGTTATACTGACAAACGGGAGGCTTTAAAATGTACAATAGAAGACCTGAGTGCTGTCGAGGAAGGGTATAACGAAGAAAAAATAAAAGAAATGAATCAAAAAGCAATTGATGCAAGCTCAAATTCATTTGAATGGCGTGCTAAAAAGAAAGATGGTGAAGTTTTTTGGGCCAAAGTGTCTCTGCAAAGAAATCACATTGGCGGCATTGAAAGAATCCTATCTACTGTCCGCAACATCACCGAGCGTAAGCGGGCCGAGGAGGCGCTAAGAGAAAGTAAAGAAAGATATAGCGCGATTTTCGATCAATCCCCTATCGCAATTGAATTCTATGATTCTGCCGGCAGCTTGATTCATGTAAATAGTGCCTGCATCAATTTGTTTGGCGTAGTGAATATTGATGAAATTTCAGGTTTCAAACTGTTTGAAGACCCCAATATACCTGATGATGTAAAAACGAAACTATTGAATAATGAAAACGTTAGATTTGAGGCTGAATTTAACTTTGAAGAAGTAAAGAGGCTGAGCCTTTATCAAACTACCTGTTCAGGAATAAGAACCTTGGATTGGTCTATTACCCCGCTGATAAATGGCAACCTGGTGGTAGGGTATATCGAGCAGATACAGGACATCACCTCCCGCAAACGGGCGGAAGAGACGCTGAAGGAGAGCGAGGAGAAATATCGCAATATCTTCGAAAATGTCATTGA
>CAYMTB010000237.1:0-5435 GCA_964393225.1 uncultured Syntrophorhabdaceae bacterium | reverse complement strand
GAAATGCGATCGGTGGTGGTGGTGGTGGCGGTGGCGGCGGTGGAGGAGGAGGTGGAGGCGGCGGAGCATAGACAACACCACCATCAGGTGCCATAGGAGCAACTACGCATCCCATTAGTAAGGTTAATGTTAGCAAGGTTGATGCAAGGGCAATCATCGTTCTTTTCATTAGTTATATCCTCCCGTCAGTGGTTTCAAATCGTATTCTTTCATTATGGTTACTTATGGCCTCTAAGTACCATTATGCAATGCTTATGCCAAGAACGTTTGTGTATATTGATGCGAAATAATTGGATAAATTATTGGTTAGAGCAAGTTAAATCGCCATTTTTGTCGTTTTTTAATAATATCCGGCAAAAGTGTCGACGGATACAAGCGCCAGCTAAAAACAGCCATACACCACCTTGCATTGTCCTTTTAAATTCCCTCTTAGATACGCACCCTCCAAAAAAAATAGAATACATAACAAAAACCAGCCTGATCTAAAGTGGATCAAAAGCCGGTTTAAAATACTGCATCATTAGAATACTTTTTTATTTTACCACCACCGACCTCTGATGTCAACGCCAAATCCGTAATCGGTAACGAATCCTTCCCGCCCCCCAATTGATACAAAGTTCTATAACACAATTTTGATTTCAAAAAGAGTGTGTGGTGAATTCCTGGGCAAGGCCAGGGTCGGGTGCGATAAAAACATCGGGTTTCAGGTTCCGTTCCTTTAATGTAAAAGCAAGCTCGTTCACAGCATCATAGAATCCATCAGAACCAATTTGAAATATTTGAAAATGGGAAGCAATGCTGACATGCGCCCTCAGATCTATATGAGCCTGGACTGCTTCTGCAGGTCCCATGTGGACGCCCGGACGATGTTCATGGGGCGGTTCGTTTGATTGTTGCGGCCGGAAGGGTGAGATGGGAAGAATCGCTACCTTGATTGGTGAAAAGCGGTGTGCGATTTCCTGAAAATGGGGGCCGTATCCTGTATCACCGGCAAAAAAGACATTCCCCGATGGACCTGAGATGACAAAGCTTCCCCAGAGGGTTTTGTTGCGGTCCCATGGGGTGCGTGACGAGAAGTGCTGCGCCGGAACCAGGGTAACTGAGACGTTTGGAGATAACTGGACCGACTGCCACCAGTCAAGCTCCTCAATAATTGGAATCCCTACCCCCTGAACAAGCCTGAAGTTGCCAAGCGTTACCAGAGAACGCCGTGTGCCCCTTTCTGCGAGACGTCTCAACGTGACAAGGTCAAGATGATCATAGTGATTATGGGACACCAGGACTGCATCAATGGGGGGCAGGTCTTCAAAGCGGATACCTGGTTCCTTATGTCGTCTGGGCCCTGCCCATGATACTGGGCTGCAGCGGTCTGACCAGATAGGGTCCGTCAGAATGTTAAGCTCATCTATTTGAATGAGGAATGTTGCGTGCCCGACAGGAGTTATACGGAGAGTGCCCACAGGAACACGTTCAACAGGCAATGGCCCCGGCAAGGAACCCTTTACCTCCGGCCATTCGGGCCAATCGTTTCTGAAAATCCAGCGCCAGATCCACCCTGACCGCTTTGGTTGCTGACCTGGTAAAGACTGCTGATAGCCGGGATTGAAGTATTGTTCGCCATTAAAATGATCCGAGACCTGCTGCATCTTTTCGGCGGAAGTGTTTGACTCTGCCCCGTGCCCGGAGAAGAGCAGACAGCCAGCCAGCGCCAACATAATAATGGATATGGTCAGTCCATATTTTATGGGGTGTTTCATATCAAGGGGTAATGTATCATATTTTCCGGAGAGAGGAAAGCAGGGGGTCACCATACTATATAGTGTCTTCCGTGAAACAATAAACTGGAGTCAGATTGATAGATTTGTGCCACCAAAACCAGGTGCTTTTGGAGACCACGAGAAGTGCACCTTATATGGTTTTGATTCATAAATGACATGATCAACTTTGTCCTTGACATTACAGATGAGGTTTGCTACTAAAGCAATAGTTTCTTGTGATTAGCCAACAATTTGGAGGCGAAAGACGATAGCATGTCGGGAAAGTTTATCAACGTTCTTATCAATGAACTTAGCGGATGCCATCCACGACTGCTCTTCATTCAGGGGCTTGCCGCACTTTTGCCCACCGAAGCCTTCATCCGTCTCCGTCCTCGCTTATATCGCCTGGCCGGCATTCGCATCGGTCATGGAACGGTAATGTCAGGTCGCCTGCGGCTGACAGGCGCCGGTGCCGTCACGTGTCGCCTGATTATAGGGAACAACTGCTATCTCAATGAGAATATCACATTCAATTTAGGTGCAACCGTGACATTGGAAGACAATGTTTCCGTAGGTATGGAATGCCTGTTCATAACGAACACACACGAAATGGGCAGTGCCGATTTTCGCGCAGGAACGGTTGTGAATAAACCTGTAAGCGTGGGCCGTGGCGCTTGGCTGGGTGCGCGTGTAACTGTTCTGCCGGGTGCTAACATCGGGGCTGGTGCTGTTGTTGCCAGCGGCGCCGTCGTAGTCGGAGATGTGAAGGCAAACGTCATAGTTGCTGGGGTTCCGATTAAAATTGTTCGCGAGCTATCCTCGCCTGTCCCCCCCGCACCGGCTTCAAGGGAGACTCAATGAATGCGGTAGTCTGCATAGCCAGGCTGTTTTTTTGTCTTCTTTTCGTTTTCCCCTGGGTTGCTGGAGCCCAGGAACCGAAGGCGGACTTCACATGTACCATCGTTCATCCGGCTGTTCCGGCACAGATTTCCAACGATATCTATGGACTGGCTGTACCGTCGGCAGCTGCGGTTGCGAACTGGAAGGTGCCGTTGATTCGCTGGGGCGGTAATACGGCGGAACGCTACAACTGGCAACTCGGCAATGCCTGGAACACCGGGAAGGATTGGTTCTTCGAAAATGTTGCCGTTCAACAGAATGCCTGGCAAAATTTCCTGGAACGCGGCGAGCGGACCGGCGCGCGCGTTTTTTTTAATCTTCCGCTGATCGGCTTCGTGGCCAAAGACACCGTTTCCCATGGCTATTCGATCAAAAAATACGGCGTTCAACAACAATACGACAAATTTCGGCCTGACGCGGGAAACGGTGTGCGACCCGACGGCAGGCTTTTGGTTGGCAACAACCGGGCCGATTCCTCCATCATTGCAAACCCAGAGTTCGTTGCCGCCTGGGTGCTGACGATGAAGAAACAATTTCCTAAACTTTTCTCTGAGCGCCGCATCGTCTTCGCTCTCGGTAATGAGCCGATGCTGTGGCACCTCACACACCGTGACGTGCATCCCGAACCGGTCTCTTATGACGAGTACCTGAATCGATTTGTGGCCATGGCTAAAGCGATAAAGACTGCGGCACCGGAGGCGGAAATCGCCGGCCCGGAACTCTGGGGTTGGCCGGCGTATTTCCAATCCGCAAGAGATCTGGATCTTAAAGAGAACAATGACCGGCAGCGGCACGGCGGGGAAGATTTTCTGCCATGGTTCTTGCGGCAGATGCGCACACTGGAAAAACATGGCGGGAAGCGTTTGCTTGATTATGTGACCGTACATTATTACCCGCAGGCCCAGGACGTTTTTTCGCCTGCTGTGGATCTGACCGCGACGAAACTGCGGCTCGAAACGGTACGGTCGCTCTGGGACCCATTCTATCCGGATCCTTCATGGATCAACGACAAGATCTATCTGATTCCACGACTCAAACGTTGGGTGGCTGAAGCTTACCCGGGAACCAAGATCGGGCTTACGGAATACAATTGGGGTGGCGAAGCAGATATCAGCGGTGCTCTGGCGCTCGCTGATGTACTCGGAATATTCGGCCGCGAAGGTATCGATCTGGCCTGCTACTGGACTACTCCGCCGGAAGGTTCATTTGCAGCTGCGGCCTACGCACTGTACAGAAACGCAGATAGCGCCGGAGCTGCTTTCGGTGGCGAAAAGCTACTGACTCGTTGGGAAGTTGCTGCCCCGGAAAATGTTTCTGTTTATGCCTCTCTTGACCGCAGGGCCAAGGTTGTGTCCGTTATTGCCGTCAACAAGTCAGGTTTGCCCCGAACCCTGCGTTTGCGATGGCAGGGCATCGAGGTCGATGCAGGGCCGGGTTTTGTATTAGACGGCAGAGAACCGCGGGTCACGGCAACTGCAAAACCGGCAATGCCTTTGCAGTTATTAAACATTGCCGCGCGCAGTGCAGTTCATTGGCGTTTTAAGTTGAAATAGGAATCTATGAATACCGAACGGATAAAAAGACTGATAACGATGGATGGTGCTGCTCAGAAAGGACTGAATATCAGAACCTTCGGGGGAATTCTTTTTATCTTGATCCTTCTTGGGCAAATGCTCTCTTCAGGCTGTTCCACACCAACCTTCCCCCCCCTGCCGCCGGGCCCCTCGGGAGAGGCAGACCAACCGAGCCGCGGTCTCACAAAGGAGCAGCTCAAGATGTTGGAGACGGAAACCGGCGACTATCGACTTGGTGCCGGGGATCAAATCCAGGTGTATTCGGTAGACGTGCCTGAAGTCAGTCGAAAATATGTGATCGGTCCGGACGGAAAAATCACATTGCCCGGAGTCGGTGTGGTCAGCCTCAACGAGCTGACTCGTGAACAGGGGGCGGAGAAGATCGAGGAGCTGCTCAAAGCTATTTATCTCGATCCCAAGATCAGCATCATCGTGGAGGAATACAATAATAACAGGATTTTTGTGCTCGGGGAAGTACGGAAGCCCGGCCAGTATAATTTCCCCGGGCGGCCGTTGTTGCTGAGCGCGGTGGCCAGAGCTGAAGGTCTGACGGACAAAGCGGATATGCGCGGTTGCACGGTATTGCGGGGTCAGGGCACTGTGATTGAAATTGATCTCTATGATCTGCTGCGTAAGGGTGACCGCACCTTGAATATACCCCTGCTGCCGGAAGATACGGTGTATGTCAAGGCAAGCGATGAAAACACCTTTATTGTCCTCGGTGAGGTGGTGCGTCCTGGCGTCTTTACCCGTGGGCAGAAAGTCGATGTGGTCCGCGCCATCGCCATGGCCGGAGGGGAAACACATGACGCGCAGCTCAGCATCGTCCGGGTGATGAGGCGGGAGAAAGAGGGACCGAAAGTATATGAGGTGAACGTGGCAGGCATACTCAAAGGAGAATCCGAATACATTCCATCCATCGAGTCGGGGGATGTCGTGTATGTACCGCGCAAGGGCATAGCAAGTTTCAATTATTACATTACCCAGCTTACGCCCTCAATGAATACGATCCTGCTTGGCGCAACCCTGATAAGCGTCACAAACCAGAACAAATGAAACGAAAGAACATGGAAGGAGCGCAAAAATGGAAGAAGACCATCGACCGTGGGGGTATTATAGGGTTCTTGCAGATGAACCGGATCACAAGGTCAAGAGGATTGTTGTATACCCTGGTCAGAGGCTGAGCCTGCAAAGGCATCAACAC
>CAYMTB010000236.1:0-5522 GCA_964393225.1 uncultured Syntrophorhabdaceae bacterium | reverse complement strand
ATATAAAGGTATATGCGGGGCGGATTGGTATGATTTTTTCATGGGCAAGATAGGCCACCATTCCGGGAAGAAATAACGCTGTAATAAAAAAACTGCTCTTTGTTTGAATGCAATGGCTGCGCGCTTACAGGCTGAATCTCCACTTGCAGAAACAGTCGGGCGGGTGGTCGGGCGGCGCAAAGATGCATTCCACTTTAATCCCTTTGTCAACTGCGTGGGCAAAGGATTCGAACTCCCTCTGATGCATATCGCGACAGAAGAATTCAGGCAGCCCGCTCTTTACACGTGCAACCTGAGTGACGCATTGAGGTACGGTGATAATAACTTCGTCCTCTTTTTCTTCGATGTGATAACCAACAATCATTGTCCATGGACAATACTGCATTGCCCTGGCAAATCCTTTTAAACCTTTTTCCTTAATGTGAAACCGGTGTATAATGTCCTTTGCCGACATGCCGGCAATCTTTTTCCAGACTACCTCATCAAGATGTTCTGCAGACATGCGGTCATATTTTTTTTCCACAGAAAGGAACCAGAATCCATCGACGACCCTGTAGTGCCAGAGAAGAAACTTTAGGTAGCTTTTAAGTTCCGTTGCTTCTAAATGTTCAAGTATGCCTATGTCCATGGTTTCCCCTACTACTATACTGCCATCCTCTTATCCAGCGACCTGTACTGGATAGCTTCAGCGAGATGCGGCTCCTCAATGTGTTCCTTTGCCTCAAGGTCGGCAATAGTGCGGGCAACCTTGAGTATTCTGTGATAGGCGCGGGGCGAGAGACCAAACTTTTCTACGGCCTTTTCGAGGAGGTTTTTCCCGCCTTCATTTAAGACACAATATTTCTTGATTAACCGCGGAGGCATGTTGCTGTTGGAATATATCCTTTTCCCCTGGAACCTTTCTCCCTGAATCTTGCGTGCAGCAAGTACCCTTTCCCGTATCTTCCCGGATGACTCTTCCTCGCGCTCGATAGAAAGTTCTCTTACCGTGACAGGCGGTACTTCAATGTGTATATCCATTCTGTCGAGGAGCGGCCCTGAAACTCTTGACCTGTACTTGCGAATCTGCGTGCCGCTGCAGCTGCATGCCCTCCGGGAATTGCCCCAATAGCCGCACGGACAGGGATTCATTGCTGCAATAAGCATGAATCGTGCCGGAAATGTGATGGTATGGGTAACCCTCGAAATTGTCACATAACCATCTTCAAGGGGCTGACGCAAAGAATCGAGAACATTCCTTTTAAACTCAGGGAATTCATCGAGGAACAGAACCCCGTTGTGGGCAAGGCTTACTTCGCCGGGTTTCGGAACGTGACCGCCTCCTATCAGCCCTGCATCGGAAACGGTATGATGGGGTGACCTGAAAGGTCTTTCGAGCACGAGATATCTGTTTGAATCCAAAAGGCCGGCAATGCTGTGTATCTTCGTTGTTTCAACTGCTTCTTCGTAACCAGGCGGAGGGAGGATTGTGGGCATTGCCCTTGCGAGCATAGTTTTGCCTGACCCGGGCGGGCCGATCATAAGAACATTATGCCCCCCGCTTGCCGATATCTCAAGGGCACGTTTCGCCTGTGCCTGTCCTTTAATGTCTGAAAAATTGAGCCCGTTGCGCATCGCGTGTTGATCAAGCAAAAGGTCGTCTCCGGAACTGAATTCCTGAAGTTCGCATTCACCCCTGAAATAATGGACGATATCAAGAAGATGGGTTGCTCCCTGCACTTTAATACCTTTTACAATTGACGCCTCATTCCCGTTATCCTGCGGCACAATCAGGTTTTTCATCCCCTCTCTTTTTGCCAGCATGGCGATCGGCAGTATTCCTTTAATACTTTTTACCCTTCCGTCAAGAGAAAGTTCGCCTGCTATAAGACAGCTTCTCATAGCCTCTTCTTTTATGATACCCAGTGATACGAGTATACCGATGGCAATGGGAAGATCAAAGGAGGAGCCTTCTTTCCTTACATCTGCAGGGGCAAGATTTACCGTAATCCTGTCGTTAGGAAATTCAAACCCCGCATTTTTTATGGCAGCCCTTACCCTCTCTTTACTCTCTTTCACGGATGTTTCAGGTAAACCCACGATATTAAAAGCAGGCAATCCGAACGATATATCGACTTCTACGTCTATCTTTATGCCGTCAATACCATAAATCGTAGCTGTGGAAATCTTTGAAATCATAGACCCCCCGTTTTCTTAGCGTTTAGCGGATAGCGTTCAGCGTTAAGAATTTTAATAGGTCCTTATATGACTTATAAGACCAAGGCCAATATTTTTTCCTCTACGCTCTACGCTATTTTTCAGATAGCTGCCTGGCTATTTCCCTTACTTCCTGCGCCCTGTCTGCATTACAAACAAGAATGCCATTTTTTGAAACAACGACTATAATATCTGATACACCGATAATACCTACAGGCAAATCTTCGCTTAATACCACACAATCTTTTGTGTCCACATATCTGACATTGCCTTTAACATAGTTCCCGTTCTTGTCAGGTTCGAGAACCCTCAGAAGTGATGACCATGTTCCCACATCGTCCCATATGAATTGCGCCGGCAGCATCAAAACGTTATCCGCCTTTTCCATAAGCCCGTAATCGATGGATTTTCTCTGAAGGCTTTTATAGATACCGGCAATTTTCTCCGAATCCTTTGATGCCATGGTATTTTTAAGATCCATGAGCCCGCTGTACAGCTCCGGCATATGGTTTTTTATACCGGCCATTACAGTCTTTGCCTTCCAGATAAAGATGCCGCCATTCCAGTAATAATTTCCTTCATCGATATATCTCATTGCAGTTTCTCTGTCGGGCTTTTCAACGTATCTGCTTACCCTGTAGCAGACATCACCTCCAGTGACGCTGAATGCCTCGTATGCATTTATGTAGCCGTAACCGGTCTCAGGCCTCACGGGTTTTATACCGATTGCAATGAGGTAATCGCCCGTTTCTGCACATTCAACCGCCCTGGAAATTGTTTCAACAAAATTGTCCACATCTGGGATATACTGGTCAGCAGGGAGCACCACCATAACAGACTCTTTATCCCGTTCTAAAACAGAGAGAGCGGAATAGCCTATGCATGGTGCCGTATCCCTCCCTTCGGGTTCAACGATGAAATTTTCATCGGGGAGCATTTCAAGCTGTTCCCTGGCAACATCAAGGTGGTGTTGGCCGAGCACAACCAATACCCTCTCAAGAGATACTAATCTGCCTGCCCGCTCAACGGTAAGCTGTATGAGTGTCTTATCGCCCATAATCTTAAGGAAGGGCTTCGGGACAGACTCTGTGCTTAAAGGCCAGAACCTTTCCCCTTTGCCGCCAGCCATTATTACGACATAGACGTGTTGTAACAGTTTTGAGTTTTGAGTTTTGAGTTTTGAGTTATTGGCTTGTACTTTCAATTTTTCACCTTTTTCCTTCAGCCTGCCTTTTTCACCTTTCACTTTTCACCTTTTAACTACAGCTTTTCAATTATCTTCGGCAAAATGTCCGATGCGGTTCCTTTGAAAAAGTAGTCAGAAATGGAGGAAGTAAAGGGTGTGTTCTCCAGATTTATTTCAACTATTGTTGCCCCGCCGGACTTTGATACATAAGGTATCTCCGCCGCAGGGTAAACTACCCCTGAAGTCCCGATTATGATCATTACTTTACATTTGTTTGCCTCATCGTTCGCCCTTATCATCTCAAGCATGGGGATCCCTTCGCCAAAAAACACCACATCCGGTTTTAAGGGGGTGTTGCACTTCTCGCACCTTGGATATGGCCGAACACTTACTATTTCAGGCGAAAGCGGGATTTTTTTTGAACAGCTCATACAGATAAGCCACCTGTGGTTGCCGTGGTATTCAATAACATTGCTGTTGCCTGCAACATGATGCAGACCATCAACATTCTGGGTTATAATGGCCTTTAAATAACCCTTCTTCTCTAAGTCATTCAGGGCAATGTGTGCAGGGCTTGGTGAAGAATCAAGGATAACCTTCGCCATCTCGCGGAGCATTACCCAGACCTTTTCCGGATTATTGCCGAATGCCCTGATGTGGGCATATTCCATGGGATCGTACTTTTCCCACAGACCCTGCCCTCCCCTGAAGGCGGGGATACCGCTGTCTACTGATATGCCGGCGCCTGTAAATGCCACAACGTAGCCCTTCTCTTTTATAAGGTCCGCTGCTTTCTTGTAATCATCCACTTCTTTTATCATCTCGTCTCATTTTTTTTGTAATGTCCTGTCTTCCGCCTTCCACTCTTTATTAATATCTTTGAAGGCAGGAATAATGCCGAAACCGTCCGCCTTCTTGACAGCCCTCTTCACTGCTTCGCCGATAACAAAATCGCTTAAAATGCCTACCCTGTTGATATCCGCTTCCACTTCGCCCGTTGAAGCGGCAATAATCAAGTCTCCATCGAAGGTGGTATGGACCGGGACGATTGTTTTGATAAGACCCGCCTGCGCCATCTGGGCAATTTTCGTTATGTCCCTTTTGTTAAATTTTGCATTTGTTACAACCACGCCAAGTGTGGTGTTTACAAGGCCGAATTGTTTTTTTGTATATCCTTTTTTCAGACATTCAGCGGTGTCGGCAAATTCAAGACTTTGCTCTGAAACCCGTGCGCCGGCAATGATCTTGCCTGTATTATTGTCGATTACATCACCAAATGCATTTACCACAACAAGTGCCCCTACAATCAACCCATCAGGTAAAATAATACTGCTTGTTCCTATACCGCCCTTCATCGACCTGGGGACCTCGAATAGTTTGCCCAGTGCTGCGCCTGTGCCTACCCCAACACTCCCTTCTTCCACTTGTTCGCCGGCATTAATGCAGGCTTCATATCCCATTGCCGGTGTTGGTCTTGCGTGAGGATCGCCAAAAAAAAGATCAAATATTACGGCAGTCGGTACGATGGGTATCTTTGCGACGCCTACATCAAATCCAACCCCTTTCTCTTCGAGATATTTCATGACCCCTGAAGCGGCATCAAGACCGAAGGAGCTTCCGCCGCTTAGGAGGATTGCATGAATCTGTTCCACTATATGGCTTAAATTCAGGGCGTCAACCTGTCGTGTGCCGGAGGCGCTTCCCCTGACGTCTATACCGCAAACTGCGCCTTTTTCAAAGAGAACAACGGTGCAACCGGTGTACCCCGTTAAGTCGGAGGCATGGCCTACTTTTATCCCGGGGATGTCTGTAATCGCATCAAGCATTTGAAAAACCTTGCCAAGAAAAATGTATTATTAATCCTGTAAATATTGATTTATCTTTAAAGAACCTTCATCGTTCTGCTTTTTCAGGTCTTCTTTCATCTCTATGAGTTTTTCTCTGATTCCATCATGCTTAATGGAGAGTATTTCACATGCAAGGATTGCGGCATTCTTTGCGGCATTAATACCGACTGTTGCAACAGGTATGCCTTTCGGCATTGATACGATAGAGAGAAGTGCATCGATGCCGTTGAGCGAGCCGCTGCCGGTGGGCACCCCGATAACCGGCAGAGTCGTGTGCGATGCAATCACGCCGG
>CAYMTB010000235.1:0-5559 GCA_964393225.1 uncultured Syntrophorhabdaceae bacterium | reverse complement strand
GCTTAGGGTCGGCAATGAGCGGCTGGAACAGGTCGCCCACCGGAAAGGCCTCTCCTTCGCCGGTTATCCCCATAAACCTGCTTACCACCCCCGGCTTGGCGGCGTCTGCAGATTTCACCACAATTACTATCCCGTGCAGTCCGTCAATATTGCGCAGTTGCTTGTTGACAGCATCCCTGCGCATCGGGTCATCTTTAAACAAGGTAATTGTGGCAGCCCCGTTGATAATCTTCAAAGTATAGCTGCCTTTCTCCCATTGTAAATCACGCTCAAGGATGGATGAAGTGTAACCGGTCAGAAATTCATCGCCGGTTCTGTCCGCAGCCGCCGCGGGGGAAAATGGGAAAAGGAGCATGAGGCAGAGAAAGACAACGCACAGGTGACTGGTAACATTGAGACAAGTCGTGATACGCATCAGCATGGTCACTTCGATCCTCTGTTTCAGCACCCCTTATTTGAACCTTGAGGCAGCGTTGTTAAAGGTAGTCTTGACTTCAGTCCAGACGTTTTCTGCACCTGTTCTGAGGTCCTCCCATGCATCATCGCCGGCTGTCCTTAACTCCTGCAGCTTCGTCCTGGCCGCATCGTGCTTGCCCTGCAAGGTTTCGATTGTTTTGTAGTACTCAATCTTCGCCTCGGCCTTGGCTTTGTCCGCTTTGGCGTTAAACAGAACGATCTCGGCGCTCCATTCTCTCAACTGTGCATCATATTTTTCTTCGTATGCTTTTCGTTTGTCCGTCATGGCAACCTCCTTGTGGTTGAAACGTTTTGTTTCTTATCAGCCTTTCTTTATTCCCGTAACCAGCAGCACAATGCCGCCCATGAGCGCAATAGCCCCCGCAATGGGCGGCAGCGGAATCGTTTTAGTTTTCTCAGCCGTCACCTGGATGGGGCCAAGATCGACGACTTTCTCTCTGGTCGTGTAGGTGATGCCCTGGTAAGCTAACGCCGCGATGCCCAAAGCGATCAGTATAATCGCAATTATGGTCTTTGGTTTCATCGAACCTCCTGTTTACAATACTCGTCGTCCCTGAATGACCCTGACCAGCACGACTATGATAGCAACAACCAGCAGGATATGAATAAAATAACCCATCGTATAGCCGGTCACCAGCCCCAGCAGCCACAGAACTATCAGTATTACAGCAATCGTCGATAACATGTGATTCTCCTTTTAAACAGACTCCCGCGGGTTTGGCCGCGGGAGTCTGTCTGGACTACTCGGTGGCCATAAGGTTCTTTACTTTCATTACATTACTCTTTACTTTTAGAATTTGGGTGCCCAATTTATCCCGTCTGACGATGTCAATATTGTGCCGTCAGTACCGACAGCAATGAATTTACTGCGCGTATAAGCGACTGCCCCAAGCCAGCTATGTGTACCCGAGCTTACTGTGGTCCAGTTCCATGAATCAGGCGACGTCACGATCGCGCCATATGAGCCCACGGCCACATACTTCTGATTTCCATAGGCAATACCAGAGAGATTCTCTGTTGTTCCTGCATAACGCTGAGTCCATGTTGCACCGTCGTCGGTCGATGTCATGACTCTTCCGTTTGACCCGACGGCTGTAAACGTTTCTTTCGCATAAGCTATGCCGAAGAGGTGGTCGGTATGTTGCTCGTTGCCCTTACGTGCCCAGTAGATACCGTCCTTTGAGTTGAAGATGCTGCCCATCTCGCCGATGGTGACAAAATTATCCTTGCCGTAGGCGAGATTCCTCAGGGCATATGGAGTCAAGTTCGCTCTTTTGGTCCATGTGTATCCGTCTGGTGAAGTGGTGACCGTACCCGCACTGCCGACTGCCACGAAGATCCCTTTTGCATACTTGACGGCCCAGAGGTCACTGGTAACGCCGGACTGCCGGGTGGTCCATGTTGCCCCATCCCTTGAGGCTGTCACGATCGTCCCGCGAGCACCCACTGCCACAAATCTATTGTTGCCGAATTCTATGTCGGCAAGAGGCATGTGAGTCCCGGAATGCCTCACAGTCCAGGTTTCGCTGTCAGTCGAAGTCAGTATAATGCCCTTGCTATACGTGACAGCATACATGGGCCTCGTGCCGTCATCAGGCGTTTGCGCCTGCACAACATCTGAACCTGCAAAAAACATAAAAGCTGCCACAATAACCATTGATAGTACAAACATCTTTTTCATTTTACTTTCTCCTTTTTTATTGAGTAGGTATACCCGAATACGGGAATACCCCTGCCTAATGCTCGCCGACTATGTAACCTGCGGCCCCGCCTACACCGGCACCGATGGCTGCCCCGACAAGAGGGTTTCCTCCAACCACTGCGCCAAGCACGCCGCCGCCGACAGCGCCAATGCCTGCCCCGCTCAGTGTAGTCTGTTGTGTTCTACTCATTCCTGCACATCCGACAAACGTAAAAACAAAGGCAAGCATAACAAAAATAATCATGATACGTTTCATTTCTTTCTCCTTCTTGGTTGTAACGTTTTAATGGCCTCTTAACTATTAAGATACAACAGGCAATCGCTCTTGTCTGTCGCAGAACCGACAATTATTTTGTAGTGTTTTTGTGCATGAGTGTGTCGTCTTTTTAGTTACAGGGAATAGGCCGGCTGTGTTCATTCTCTGGGAGTTCCTTGTTATTTCAGCTTCAACACGGCTTCACTCGTACCGCCAGGAACCCACTGAGTGGAAAACCCCAACCGTCTGAAAACCTTGAGCATACTCTCGTTTTCGGTAAGGACATCTGCCCTGATATCCTCAAGGCCCCTTTCGCGGGCTATTCCGATGAGCATCTCTACGAGTTTAGACCCGAGGCGTTTGCCCTGGAACCTATCCTGCACGAGGATGGCCACTTCGCCAGACGTCAGGTCCTGGTTCATAATAAGCCGTGCAACGCCTATCATGATTTTCTTTCCATTTTCCTCCATCTCGGCAACTATAGCCATGTGCCGGTCATAGTCGATATTACAGAAAAGGATAAGCCACTCATGGGATATATCTTTAATAACGGAGAAGAACCTGGTCCTCAATGTTTCTTTAGATAATGAAGATAGCATCTCGTGTTCAGCGGGCTCGTCTTCAGGGCGTATGGCCCTCAGAAGTATTTCTGTCCCGTCCGACAGTTGCCAGGATGTGGTATACCTGGTCGGATAGGGAGTAATAATCAGGTGAGGATATGGCGATCGACCGGCAGCAATATAATTCTTATCAATAATGATTCGCGCGTCAAGGGCAGAGGCCTTGCCATTCGATATAGCAAGTGGATTGATATCGATTTCAGCTATTTCGGGAAAGTCGACGATAAGATTGGAAAAATTGACAAGGATTTCCTCGAGCCCTTCAAAATCTGCAGCCGGTTTGCCTCGAAAGCCCTGGAGCATTTTGTACACTTTTGTATCCTGCATCAACATCTTTGCCAGGGTCTGATTGAGCGGGGGGAGCCCGATCGAAAAATCTTTGATGAACTCCGCCATAGTTCCCCCCATCCCGAAGAGAATGACCGAACCGAAATCCTTATCCTTCTTACTTCCGAGAATGAGCTCGTAATCAACATCGGTAATCATCTTCTCGACCGCCACGCCCGTTATGTGTGCTTTCGGGGCGTGTTCCTTAATCCGTTGCATCATTTTCTCATACGCTTCCTTCAGGGCTGCGCTTGAATTTATTCCCATGATGACGCCACCCGCATCGCTTTTGTGGGAGATGTCAGGCGAGACGATCTTGATGACGACCGGATAGCCCGCCTTTTCTGCTATGCGTACTGCCGCTTCCGGGTCCTGAACAACCTGTGTCATCGTAACCGGGATACCGTAGGTCATGAGAAAATCCTTGGACTCTTCCTCGTTAAGAAGCGTTCGTCCTTCCTTGAGGGCCATCCTGAGAATCTCTTTCAGGTGGTCTTTCGAGGGCGCTTTGTGCGCCGGTAACTCGTCAGGGGTCTCATAGAGCTGGTCGAGATGTCTCTTATACCTGCACATATTCACATACGTTCTGACAGCCTCCTCAGGGGTGTCGTAGGCCGGGATGCTGTTCTCAACAAAAATGCGTCTCCCTTCCTCGACGTCTTCTCCCCCCATCCACGTTGCGATGACAGGTTTCCAGGCGTTTTTCACGCTATCGGCCATTGCCTGCGCAAGCGGGGTTGAAGGGGCAGAGGGCATGGGTACGTAAATGACGAGCACTCCGTCCACCTTGGGGTCAGCGAGGCATATGGTGAGGGCTTTTGTAAATCTCTCGACGGTTGCGTCTCCAAGCAGGTCAACAGGGTTCGCTTTGCTCCAGTAGGGCGGCAGGAATGCATTGAGCTGCTTCATGCTCTCGGGAGAAAGTTCCGCCAGTTCTCCGCCCAGATGGATAACGGCGTCGGTAGCCATCACGCCGGGTCCGCCGGCAGACGTTACCATGACGAGCCTCGGGCCGGCCGGCAGCCTCTTCGAATCAAGAACTTCGGCAGCATTGAAGAGTTCCGCTATTTCCCCGACCCGCACAACACCGGCCCTCCTGAAGGCTGCTTCATATACCGCGTCGTCCCCTGCCATAGCGCCGGTGTGGGAATGGGCTGCCCTTGCACTCTCTGCAAATCGCCCCGGCTTCAAAATAATGATAGGCTTGCGGCGGGCGAACGCCCGTGACGCACTCATGAATTTTCTCGCGTCGCCCACACCCTCCATATAGATCAGGATGCTCCTGGTGGTCTCGTCATCGCCTAAGAAATCGATCATATCGCCAAAGTCGATATCGATCATGGAGCCGAGTGATGCGAATATGCTGAAGCCTATCCCCGCGCTGACCGCCCAGTCGAGTATCGCGCTGCCGAGGGCGCCGCTCTGAGAGATGAAGGCGATATTTCCCGCTGGAGGATTGCCCCGGAGAAAGGTCGCGTTTAAGCCTAGGGCGGGCCGCACAAAACCGAGGCAATTTGGTCCCATAATACGCATCCCGTATTTTTTCCTGATACGGTCGATTTCGCTCTCTAATTGTACTCCTTCTTCACCAATCTCCTTGAACCCGGCGGAGATTATTACTATCCCCTCCACGCCTGCCTGGCCGCATTCCTCAACCACTCCGGGTATTGACCGGGCAGGAGTTGCCACAACGGCCAGATCCACATGCCCGGGGACACATGCGATAGCAGGATAGCTCTCCACTCCCAATACCTTGCTCATACGTGGGTTTACCGGAAATACCTTCCTCTCCTTTGACCCCTTTGACCGGAGCAGGTTCTCCAGGATTGTACGTCCAACGGTGCCTTCCTTCTCGGTTGCACCGATCAGGGCTATTGTTTTGGGATTAAACATCACTTGTATGCGACTCATTTTTCTTTCCTCCTTTGATATGTCTGTTATACCCGGATACGGCTGTGCAGGGGCTGGCAGCCGAGAAACAGAAAAAGCAGGCGGCTGGAGGGTGCAGCCGCCTGCAAAATTGCTGTCAGCAAGGCATCATTTTTACTCCCCTTTGTTTCTAATGCCGTTGTTGTTGGTCTCCACCACCACCGCCAGGTCCGCCGCCTCGGTTATCAGGTCCTCCGCCCCCGCCAGGTCCTCCGCCATCATGCCCTCCACCACCGCCAGGTCCGCCC
>CAYMTB010000234.1:0-5569 GCA_964393225.1 uncultured Syntrophorhabdaceae bacterium | reverse complement strand
CGAAGAAATTCAGTGTGCCGAGACGTGTCTCCACCTTGTCCGGCGAGGCAATGCCAGGAGAAATGGGGGTGGTCATCTTCATCTTGGGTGATTCCGCCCATCCGGGCAGCGCAAAGCCACACACTATGACGGCCACAAAAGCCGCATTACAAATAATTTGTCGTCCCACAATAGTCTCCTTTTTTCCGTTTGTGTTTTATCAAAATCAAATCTTAAACATCTTAATTCTTCCTCTCGCAGAGGCGCAGAGTTCGCCCCAGTGAAATAGAGTAGCAAATGCATTGCACCCTGGCCAAGACCGACTTCGCATGGTTTAGCAGGGCAGGCGGGGTAAACATAGAGGGCTGTTTTTTACTTCTGCCCGAAGGGCATGAAGTGTCGGCAGAATGATGTTTTCTCTCACTTCTGCCGACAGTATATTTTGTATCTCTCTGCGTGCTCTGCGGCTCTGCGAGAGATAAATATTGTTTTTGTCTTTCACTCCTGTCCATCTGACTCCCTGACATATATAAAACGTCTCCATATAGTTTTTGACAATATCCATTCATGCGAAGTCTCACTTGATCCCTTCACCGCGGAGAACTCCTCGCTTTTTCTATGGTCTCAATACCTGTCGAATCCGATATGGTGTCGAATCTGATATCCGGGGATTCGAGCGCCATCTCCAGGACCATGAGCAAATTGCGGAATTCGTCTGAGCGGAGATGGTCTTCCATATCTTCTTCGTTTGTCCATCTTTCCTCAAACATGAGAACATTATTATCCTGTACGTCCTGGTAGATCCGGCAATTCACACAGCTGAGATGGACCCTGTTCAGCTCAGCTATCGATTTGAGGATTCTGAGTGCTTCACTATGTTTTGTCGGGGGTATCATTACTCTTATCGTGGTAAGAACCATCTGATTATCCTCCATCGCATACTGCCTTGCCGTTCATCCATATCTCTTTAGGTAGAGGAGTCTGTCTCCCCGTATTGCCAGTGATGGATGAGATGTTTCTTTGCAGGTATGATGGATACAAAAGCAATATATATGCCAGACTTAAGGTGCCTCCTGTTGTTTGTGCAACTCATCGGATTTGATAGGTGTTTTTCTTTTTAGTGGTGCTGTCTGCTCAGGGGAGAGAACCTGATTGTCTGTCGATATTTCGACAATATGTTTTTATATCGGCATCAGAGGGTGGGACGACTGATGCCCAGCTTCGTCATCTTTGAAATCAGGGTGGATCTTTTCAGGCCAAGGACTTCGGCGGCAGCGCCCTTTCCGGAAACGCGCCAGCCGGTGCTTTCCAGCACGCTCACAATGTGCCTGCGCTCCATATCCTCAAGGTCGAGATTAGTTTGTATTTTCGAAGATTCAAGCCTGGGCATTTGAATGACAAGGGTTTTGCTGCTGTTAAGAATCATCGCGCGTTCGATAACGTTTCTCAACTCCCTTACGTTACCGGGCCACGAATAAGATTGCAGAGATTCCAGGGTCGTCCTCGAAACGCTTTCGATCTCCTTTCCCATCCTCTTTTGAAATTCGTTGACAAACGCCCAGACCATGAGAGGTATATCTTCCGGACGCTCACGCAGCGGCGGAACCACAATGGGAAACACATTCAGCCGATAAAAAAGGTCACGCCTGAATGTACCGTCCTTCACTTCCTGCTCAATGTCCCGGTTGGAAGCGGCAATGATACGGACATTGACGTGCAGGGGCTTTGTCGATCCCAATCGCTCAAAGCTGCCTTCTTCGATGACTCGAAGCAGCTTGCTCTGCAGTTCAAGGGGAAGTTCCCCGATTTCGTCAAGAAAGATGGTGGAACCGTCGGCAATTTCGAATCGGCCTACCATCTTGGTCATGGCGCCCGTGTATGCGCCCCTTTCCCGGCCGAAAAGTTCGCTTTCGATCAGCGTGGGCGGCAGAGAAGCACAGTTTACGGTTACGAGGGGCCTGTTTTTCCTCGAGCTCATCTGGTGGATGGCACGGGCCAGCAGTTCTTTCCCGGTACCGGTTTCTCCCTGGAGCAGGACTGTGGAGTCCGTCCGGGCCACCTGCTCTGCCTGAGCAAGGACCTTTCTCATCGCGCGGCTCTGCCCCACAATCCCCGTATGCTCAACCAGAAGTTTAATCTCCTCCTGCAGATAGATATTCTCTCTTTCAAGCCGCAGCTTAAGTTCCCTGATCTCCAAGGCGTTTACGAAGATTTCGCCGAGAAGCTGCAATCGCGGGATTAATTCTTCATGCCAGACCCGAACATCCTTTGCCAGATTGATGTTGATAATATGGCCGACTGACTCGCCGATCAAGATGGGGATGTTCACGAAGGATCGAATACCCCATTCGATGCATGTTTGTTTGTCTACGGCTGCTTCGTCCGGCAGATCATCGAGACTCGGAACAGACAGCGCCTCATGTTTTTCTACCAGTTTGTCGAATATCCACGGGAAGATGGACCGGGGCAGTTCGACACCGGCGGGGACAGGTAAAACACCATCCAGTGAGGCAACATGGGTGATCTGCCACGAGGTCTTCTCCGGCAATACAAGAAGCAGCGCACAACGGTCAACACGGAAGAATTCGAGAATCTGACCCAGTCCGTACTCAATCTCAGAGTCCACCCGGTCAGGAGGGATTTTTACAAACGCGGCAGAAAGGTCCGACAGTAAACGTTCAAAATGCAGCCTCTCTTCCAGTGACAGCTCGGCCCTTTTGCGCTCGGTGATGTCTTCGACCACGGAGATGAAGTGCCGCGGCTTGCCTGTGGCGGTCAGTACGAGGGAAACGGTCAGGTTGACCCACACGATGGAACGATCCTTGCGGAAATACCGTTTTTCCATCGAATAGGTTTTGATCTTGCCGGACAGGACCTGGCGCATATATCCCATATCGGTCTCCAGGTCATCGGGTTGGGTGATGTCCTGGAAGGTCATCCTGAGCAGCTCTTCACGGGGATAGCCGACAATTGAGCAGAGCTTGTCGTTGACCCGCAGCCAGCGGCCGTCGATTCCCACATGGGCTATGCCCACTGCCGCCTGCTCGAAGGTGGCCCTGTTGATTTCCTCATTATCCTTCAGCGCCTGTTCTGCGCGCTTCCGGGCAAAGGCGTTGGTGAAGACCTGTGCCACCAATTGCAGTCCCTTGACCAGCGCCTCCGGCCAGTCGCGTTCCATCCGCGTGGTATTAAGGCCCAGAATACCAACGGGCGGCTCGCCCCCCACTGAGAGCGGGAGGCACAAATTCGACTTGATGCCGATTTGGCGGCAGACTTCCCGGTCGTGGGCAGCCTCCGCCGGCAACTCCTCCAGCGAAGAAACGGCAACGATCCGGCCGGCCAGCATTTGCTGTTGGAACCAGGGAAAATCATCCTCGTTCAGCCGCCTGGAAGGTTGCTGAATTTCCCGGGCGCTGAAGAAATGGGTGAGCGTGAAGAAACCCGGGGCCTCGTCCGACCACTGCCAAATTGCCAAAATATCAAGGCTGAGCAACTCGCAGATGCGGCGCTGGGCCTCTTCGATCTCGCCGTCTATCCGGTCGGCAGGCAGATTGACAAAGTGCCCCGAGATCTCAGCCAGAAGCATCTCGAACCTGAGCTGTTCCTCCAGCTGCAGCCTGCCCTGCCTGCGCTCCAGCGCATTAACAAGGATCTCGCCCAGCAGGCGCAGCCGGGGGATATACTCTTCCGGCCACGTCTGATGCCGGTGTTTTTGATGTATCGTGATTATTCTCAAAATCCTGCCGCCAACGGCCACGGGGATGGCCAATCTGGACCCTGTACCCATTGCCGCATAAGATTCCCTGTCCCTCAGTGCTTCTTCGGGATAATCCTCCACCCCATTAATGTTGATATGCTTCCCCTGCATCAACCTCCCGTAGGTCCACGGATACAGTTCGACGAGGTTTATCTCCCCCGATACCGGCTCAACGCCTTCGCCATACACGGCATGAGAGACCCTGACAAAGGTCTTGTCTTCCTTGACTTCCAGCAGACCACACAGAACGACCTGAAAGAACTCCATGATCTGCCGCAAGGCATTGTCAATCTCGCTGTCGACCTGATCGAAAGGTGTAGCCATAAACCGTGCAGAAAGGTCAAACAGGAGCGCCTCAAACCTCAGCCGTTCCTTCAGACTTTCTTCCGATGCGGCCAGCGGTTTGTTTGACAGCTTTCCTGCCTGTTCGGCAGACGGGCGATCTGATTCTGATTGCTCCAACTCCTGAATTCTCTTCTTTAATAAGGATATCTCGTTGATTAGCTGCGGTTTTGTGTTGGAAGCATCTTTCATCCGGTCTGCCTACGTTGATAATTAAGGTGTGTTCTATACAATGATTCAAACATTCTATATATAGATATGTTTGATGTCAACGGGATAAGCAATGGAGTCTGACAGGATGTGCCGCTGTATACATATCCCGACAAAGGCATATTGCGCATCTGTGTTCATTAGTTTATTGCAGTGTTCCATATGATGTTTCTTCATATCTTTCTATGCATCGGCGGTAAAGCGGTTCAAAGACCTCCTCCCCAGCGGTATTGCCAGGCGACCCCCACTGTGTCGAAGTCTCCCCCTGAGCGGGTTTGCACGCCGGTGCTGCCGTAAAGCTTGATGGAATTACGAAGATCAACGGGAATGGCCACGGTGGCTCCCATGCGCCAACTGCGCAGCGTATCATTCCCTCTTACCCCGTCAATGTTTGTAGTGCCGCCGGCATAATAGGTGCCATTCAGGCCTGCCCAGACCCCTGACCGGAAGTTGTATATGACATGGCCCTGCACAGAGTAGACCGGGTCCTGTTCACGGGTCTTGCTGCCCATGAAGCTGTTGTTGTTCGTAAAAAACATCACGCCTGCAGCAGTTTCAAGGGTCCAGCGCCCCAGCGCCTGGGAAATTCCAGCTTCAGGCTTAAATGACCAGCGGTTCGCACCGATATTGACAAGTTTTGAGGAGTCATACTGGCCGAGTGGCGCCGTTGTCAGAAGGCTCACCCCGATGATTGTGTCCTGCCGGTAGTTTTGGAACTCCTTGAACGAGAGTGCCGGCGCCCCGTACAAGTTTACGGAAAAGCGTACCGCCGGATCGGCGAAACCGGAAACATTCCTGCTTTGTTCCTGAGCCCTTACCGTTCCCGTCCCGGAAAGCCAGGCATAGGGGAGAATCAAGTCAATCTTCCCCGATTTACCCCATATGTCAAGGACCCGGGTGTAGGCCGCAAAAGATGAATGGACATCGATGTTAACGTCCTGGACGGGCAGCGTGGGATCGAGGAGCACATCCCCCCACTGGTACCCATACCCCAGCATAAGGAAGTTCATGCCCACCGGCGCGTTTGAATACAATCTTGGTTCCATCGTCTGTCCCTGCACCTGCGCGGGAGAGAGAGTCAATGCAAGCACAAGGAGGAATCCTGCGGCAATTAACTTTATTCTTACATGATATTCCACTTATCTGCTCATCGCAATCTTAATAGTACGATGGGGGTCAAATCTTTATTCTTGACAACGAGAAGCAAAATGACATGTACTGTCAATAATAAACGGGCTGTTGCCCAAACTATAGATTTTGTCGTACACCCATGCCTTAGCA
>CAYMTB010000233.1:0-5587 GCA_964393225.1 uncultured Syntrophorhabdaceae bacterium | reverse complement strand
GCCATCGGCATTTCCCGTCCCTTCACGGTGGCGGCGAACAGGACATGGCAGTCCTGTTCGCCGCCACCGTGAAGGGACGGGAAATGCCGATGGCAGTCCCGTTCGCCGTCATCGTGAAAAGGCGACACCTGAATCTGTTCTGGCCCGGGTGCGTGTACTTGCGGACAGGGGTGACCTCGCGGAAGCCTTAAAGCTTTGCGGGCAATTCCTGAAAGAACACAGCGGTAACAAGGAGGCTTATTATCTTATGGGTCTTATTAATCTGGCGTTAGACTCCTTTGCCGGGGCGGAAGATTTTTTCCAGAAAGCCCTGTACCTGGACCCCTTTTATTATGAGGCATTATTGCATATGAGCCTTTTATATGAGAAGAAAGATGATCAGGCAAGGGCTTCAATCATCAGAGAACGGATGAGACGAGTGAATAGTGAAAGTAAAAGCAGTTGAGTGAGTTAAGTAAGTTGAGTAGGGTAAGGTGAAAGAGGAAATAACTAATAGCGTTGAGCGTGGAGCGCATAGCGTAGACAAAAACCGGGTATGTTTTTACTATCCGCTGAATGCTCTACGCTAAACGCTATTTGAGACCGTGAACCAAAAGGACTGATATGAATCAGGGAAGCAATATTGGAGTATTCCGTTGCTGGAAACAGATCGGGATTTTCGGGGATTTTTCCTGCCCGAAGCTTGCGGAGATAGTTCATTGCCGGAATTGCAATGAATATAACAGGGCAGGCAGAAGCCTTTTTGACCGGGAGATTTCCGATGAATTTCTGAAGGAATGGACAGAAAATCTCACCGGTATTAAAGAGAGCGAGGCGCTGGATTCTATATCAGTTATTGTGTTCAGGGTAAAGAATGAATGGTTGGCCTATAAGGCATTGTATTTACAGGAAACTACAAATATACGTCCTGTTCACCGTGTACCCCTGCGAACAAACAATGCCTTCAGGGGGGTTGTAAATATAAACGGAGAGCTGCTTCTCTGTGTTTCAATGGCGGATGTCCTTGAATTTGCTCCGGAAGAAGACAAGGAAAAAACTGATATGATGGTTTACAGGCGTATGGTGGTAATTAATAAAAGCAGCGAACGGTATGTCTTTCCGGTGGACGAAATCCTCGGTATTTACCGTATATCGTTATGTGATATAAAAGAACCCCCGGCAACATTATCCAAATCTCCGTCAACCCTTATCGAGGGTGTTTTTAATCTTAACGAAAAGAAGGTGGGTTTGTTGGGTGAAGACAAACTTATACATTCTTTAAAAAGGAGTCTGGGAAGTTGAAAGACCAGGACAAGACCGATATTGCCGACCTTTCCATGCTCGACCTTTTTCGCATAGAAGTTGAAAATTATACAAAACTCCTGGAAAAAGGTCTTGTAGAGATTGAGCAGGATCAGACCCCTGAAAAGGTTGAACCGCTCATGCGTGCCGCTCACTCGATTAAAGGTGCGGCCCGAATCGTAGGGTTAGACCTTGTTGTCACCCTTGCCCATGCCATGGAGGATATCCTCTCTGCAGCCCAGCACGGTAAAATGAATCTGACATCCGACCATATTGATATGCTTTTACAGGGCAACGATATTTTTCTTCACATCACCACGGTTGATATTCCTGAAATCCCTGACTGGCTGGAAAAAGAGTCTGAAGCAATCAATTCATTAAGTCAGCGTATCAGAGGAATTCTCACAGGGGAAGGTCCTGTACCGGCTGCAGAAAAAGTATCCCCTCAAGCCCCTGTTAAACAGGATACAGTGCCTCCGCAGATTTCTCCGCAGACCCCTAAAATGACGGACAAGAAGGATGAGGCACTGAAGGCTAAGCCTTTGGAGAAAGAAGAAGACAGCTTCGTCCGTGTTGTTTCGGAAAGTTTGAACCGCCTCATGGGGTTTGCAGGTGAATGTCTTGTGCAGGCAAGATCGACGAAACCTTTTTCAACTTCCCTGTTAAAAATGAAAGACTGGCACCTGGAACTGGGCAGCGCCCTGGAAAATATATTCCAGTTTACGAAAAACGCATCTATCCCCAAAGAAGTCAGAGAAAAATTCGGTGAATCACTAAAACAACTGGATCAAATTCGTGATGTTCTTATCACACAGATTGTAGATTTTGAGGTTTTTTCGCGCAACCTTGAGCGCCTTGCCGACCAGTTATACGGTGAGGTTGTGGCAATCAGGATGAGGCCTTTTTCTGATGGGTTACCCGGATTCCCCCGTATGGTCCGCGACCTTGCAAAAAACATGGGCAAAAAGGTCAATTTCAGAGTTTTAGGAGAAACAGCCAAGATAGACAGGGACATACTTGAAAAACTCGAAGCGCCCCTGACCCATCTTTTGCGTAACGCCATAGACCATGGACTGGAAACACCTGAAGAGAGGCTTTCCGCACAAAAACCCGCTGAGGGCACCTTAACCCTTGAAGCACGGCACAGCTCTGGAATGCTGCACGTCAGAATTACAGATGACGGGAAGGGAGTAGACATAGAAAAACTCCGGCAGAAGGTTGTAGAAAGAGGGCATATATCGAAAGAAATGGCAGCTAATCTTGCTGAGGCAGAACTTTTAGATTTTCTTTTTCTGCCGGGCTTTTCCACGGCCTCAAAGGTTACAGAGGTATCAGGCCGCGGAGTAGGCCTTGATGTGGTTATGTCTATGGTTCAGGAGGTAGGCGGTTCTGTCCGGGTAGATACAAAACTGGGGAAGGGCACGACCTTTTATTTACAGCTTCCGCTGACCCTGTCTGTTCTCAGGACACTTCTTGTAGATATCGGCGGTGAGCCGTACGCAATACCTCTAAGCCGTATCGATCATATCCTGGAGCCCAGCCCTGACAGGTTGAAGATATTAGAAGACAAACAATTTTACACATTTGAAGACGAACATATTGGTATCGTTGATGCACACCAGGTACTACAAATTCCTGTTTCTGATGATAAGGATTCAGGGTTATATATTGTGGTTGTCAGTGACCGTTTGAACCGTTACGGACTTGTTGTGGACAATTTTGTGGGCGAGCGCGAACTGGTAGTCGTACCCCTTGATACGCGTCTCGGGAGAATACCCAATGTCAGTGCGGGGGCAATTCTCGAGGATGGTTCCCCTGTTCTCATCCTGGATGTCGATGATCTTGTCCGTTCCATTGATAATCTTCTTTCATACGGCAGGCTTCACAAGGTCGGCGACAGAAAGGAAATTGCGGAGACTTCCAGAAGGCGTATTCTCGTTGTTGATGATTCATTGACAGTGCGTGAAGTAGAGCGCAGGCTCCTGGAGAACAGCGGCTATGAGGTTACTGTAGCCGTAGATGGGGTGGATGGCTGGAATACCCTCCAGCTTAAAAAATTCGATCTTGTTATCTCCGATGTTGATATGCCCAGGATGAATGGTATAGAGCTCATAAAAAAGATAAAGGGTGATCCAAAGCTTAAAGACCTGCCTGTAATCATTGTTTCTTACAAGGACAGGGAAGAAGACAGGATAAGGGGTCTTGAGGCGGGTGCCAATTATTATCTGACGAAGAGCAGTTTTCAGGATAAAAGCCTGAATAATGCAGTAAGGGATATGATAGGAGAAGCGTGAAAATAGAAGGTTAGAAGGTTGGAGGGTTAGAGGTTTAGCTAAACTTCCAATCATCCAATCATCTAATCAGCCGTTAATGGCTGTGAACCGTGAACGAATAGGGGTTTGATGTAAAGCATGCGAATAGCAATAGCCAATAGTACAGATATGTCAGTAAAGATTATCCGGAGGGTAATTGCCTCTCAGCCGGGAAATGAAATTGCATGGGTTGCCTCAAGTGGCGCAGAGGCTGTGGAAAAAACTGCCAGAGATAAGCCGGACCTTATTTTGATGGATCTGGCATTACCCCTTATGGACGGGGTTCGTGCCACCGGGAAGATTATGAAAGATCATCCCTGCGCCATTCTGATTGTGACAGAAGCAGTTTCAAATCACTCAAAGATATTCGAAGCTATGGGGAGAGGCGCCCTCGACGCAGTGGGTACACCTGTACTCGATGAGAGAGGAAACATTAAAGGCGGACAGGAATTGCTCAAAAAGATTGAAATTATAGCAAGGCTTATTGGTAAAGAAGGTCGGCAGATAATGAATGGAACAGCTGTACCGGCAGCCTCACCCAAACCTGTCATCCCTATGATAGCCATAGGCTCTTCAACGGGCGGTCCAAAGGCCCTTGCCGATATTCTCTCCCGGATTCCGGTGAAACCCGGTGCAGCTATTGTGATAGTGCAGCATGTAGATGTCCAGTTTGTCAATGGACTTGTAGAATGGCTGGGGGAGCTGACAAAACTTAAAGTGGTTCTCGCGAAAAAAGGCATGTATCCGGAAATAGACAAAGTTTTCATTGCCGGAACAAATGACCATCTGGTCCTCGGCCCCGATTGTACCTTCAATTATACAGAGGAGCCGAAGGATTATCCATACAGGCCGTCAGTGGACACATTTTTCCACAGTATAAAAGATTACTGGCCTGTGAAAGGTGTGGCAGTGCTCCTTACGGGGATGGGGAGGGACGGCGCCAAGGGGTTGCTGGAATTGCGCAAAGCAGGATGGTATACCATAGCTCAGAATGAAAAAACATCCGCAGTCTACGGTATGCCGAAAGCGGCTGTAGAATTAGAGGCAGCAATAGAAATTCTGCCTGTCGAAAAAATTGCACATTCAATCATTAAACAGATTAAAAATATGGAAGGGAGTTTATGAATATTGATGATACCAAAGAGTTTTCAGCTCCTGTAACGGAGCATACCATTACAGTTTTTTTAGTGGATGACCAGCTAATAGTGGGAGAAATGGTGAGGCGCATGCTTGCGCCCGAGAAGGACATTGTTTTTCATTATTGCCAGGATCCGGCCGAGGCCATTAAAATGGCAGTGGATATATCGCCGACGGTGATACTTCAGGATTTGATTATGCCTGAAATCGACGGGCTGACCCTGGTAAAGTTTTTCAGGGCGCATAAAAAACTGAAGGATGTCCCCCTTATTGTGCTTTCAAGCAAGGAAGAGGCAGTAACCAAAGCAGATGCCTTTGCGGTGGGCGCCAATGACTATCTCGTTAAACTTCCCGACAGGATTGAACTGATTGCCCGCATCCGCTATCACTCAAAAGGCTACATTGCCCTTCTTCAGAGAAACGAGGCATATCAGGCGCTTTATAGAAGCCAGCAGGTGCTTGCCGCACAGCTTGCCAGTGCGGCCGAATATGTTGTTTCCCTTCTCCCCACGCCGGTTAAAGAAGGTGATATCATTACAGACTGGCGGTATGTCCCATCTGCTGAGCTTGGGGGTGATTCCTTCGGCTATCACTGGATCGATGATGAGCATTTTGCAATGTATCTTCTCGATGTATGCGATCATGGTGTCGGGCCGGCATTATTGTCCGTGTCTGCCCTTAATGTACTGAGATCACAGACCCTGCGGAATACGAATTTCAGGGTACCGGAAGAAGTTCTTGTCGCCCTGAATAAGACATTTCAGATGGAGGAGCAGAACAACCTCTATTTCACTATCTGGTACGGGGTATTTAATAAGACCACCAGAGAGCTGAAACATGCCAGCGCGGGCCACCCG
>CAYMTB010000232.1:0-5592 GCA_964393225.1 uncultured Syntrophorhabdaceae bacterium | reverse complement strand
ATCCAGGACATCAAGGCTGTAACGCACTGTTACGGGCTCCTTCTTCGGCTTCTTCTGAGCCCCTCGCTGCCCCGGCTTTCGTTTAAGCAATTCAGCGGCAAGTTCAGTCCCGAGAATTTCCGGTAAGACTTCACGGGCCGGGCGGGCACGCTTGAAATCTTCTCGAGTTAATTCTCTTACTTCTCCTTCTTCATTCGTCAATGGTAAGTGGTTTTTCATGAGACAGGGATCGTAATTTGGTGTTCCGTTCGCTTTTTACAGGATCGAATTCTATTTTCACGGTTTTATTGTAACTACAAATAAGTAAATAGTCAATGAGGGATATAGTGGATTTAGGAATAATAAATTAACCCAAATATGTTAGGATGGTGTCGGGGTAGTTGCTCGTGACCTCGCAATTAAACCGCCTCGGAGCAAACCGTCGAGAGGCGCAGAAGGCTGGGATTAAAGGATTAAAGGGTACGGATTAAAAAAATAATCCATAATCCATAATCCATAATCCATTTTTTGGGGACGGGGGGACATAGTTCCGCTGGTTCCGTTACTTGGATTTGCCAATGAAAGCCTCCAGCGAAAAAAAATGGGTTAGGGAAAATCTTAAAACCAGTATCTCATGAAGCGTATCTCGTATCTCGCTAAAGTCAGAATATCGAATATCGGACATAGAATATAGCTTTTAAACGATATTCGAAATTCTATATTCTATATTCAGTATTTCGCACGCTTCACGGATAACGCTTCACGGATTTTCCACTATTCACTTATCATGAAGCCTGATTCATGGCAACTATTTCCAGAACTACAAAATGTGAAGAGATATTCTGAAATATTTTCAGAAACTGTTTCTGAAAATGCAGGGGATGGATCAGAAAGTCTGTGCCGGGTAATGGGCTTAAGATTGTGAGGCGATTTTCTAAAACAGTTTTAGAAAACTCTTCAATCCTTGTAAACCTAAGCCAGTCCTTGTTTTACAGATTCTCCGCCACATTGGCGGAGAATTTAGAGATAGCCCAAAAGGACCGCCTCTTATGAAGAAAATGCGTCTTGTATTTTTTGCATTACTGTACCGGGTTGTGCATCGGAGGGAATTTGCGGACGCTTTGCCCTGGGGCAACATGGCAACAAAAAATGTACTTCATAAAAGAAACGATAGACAATAATATTATCAAATAGTAAAATTTATCAAATTATTAAACCCCTTGACGGGAGGAACATACATTGAAAAAAGCATTAGCCATTGAAAAGATAGTGATAGAAGAAATAAAAGAGCTTTCGATGTACCAGCAAAAAAAGATACTCGATCTTGTACGTCTCTTAAAAAGTAGCATTAATAATTCGTCTAATAAGCGCAGCATTTTAGAGCTTAAAGGTTGCGGGAAAGATATCTGGAAGGGGATAGATGCGCAGGAATATGTGAACAGGCTCAGAGAAGAATGGAATTAAAAATCCAGAAAATACTCAGGAATATTGATTCAGTTGCAATAGATACGGCGCCCTTCATTTACTATATTGAAGAGAACAAAACCTACATGAAAGCTCTTGATACATTGTTTACACTAATAAATGATTGAAAAGTAACCGCATATACCTCCGTTGTCACTTTAATCGAGGTTTTAACAAAGCCTATGGAAGAGAATAATGAAGAGTTGTCGAAGAAATACGCAGACCTCTTAACAAGCTCAGAACACTTAACCCTTATTGATATTGACCGGGATATAGCAATTGAGACTGCAAAGTTGAGGGCAAAATACAAGATCAAGGTGCCCGATGCGATTCAACTGACAGCAGGCATTGTCAATAATGCAGGTGTTTTTGTAACCAATGATACAAATCTTAAAAAGGTGAAAGAAATTAAAGTCATAGTTCTCGATGACCTTTTAAAATAGAAAAGCAAATGCATTGCACGGGGTAAACCTTTAGAATACTGGATTAGGGAGTAGGGATTATTTTAATCCTTTAATCCATCAATCCTTAATCCATTTTTTCTGGTTCCGTTACTTGGTTGCCCCGCGGATCCATACTCGGTAGCTTACTGCGGGGTAGTTCATTGCCCCGCGTGTTCATACTCGGTGGCTTGCCGCGGGGTAGTTCGTTCCCTATCTTTCACTGCCTTGACGATGCTGTGTAACCCAATCTTTCAGTGCGGCATCAATACGTGTTTGAGAGGGATGGTCCGACACCTATAGTGATTCTAATGATAAATCCGGGATGAGCTCATGTCCGCCTTTGTCGAGCGACAGCAGACGGCAAAAAAAAGTATTTTTCCTAACGGAATCTACGGGCGTCCCTTCTCTCGGCAATAAAAAAAATGTTAATAAAAATGTCAAAATGATATAAAATATTTTGAGAGACATGCATGGCAGAAAGAAGGCTGAATAATATAGTTTTTTTGTTTTTAATTATCACCTCGCTGCAATTCTTCGTTTTTCACGTTGCCTTTGCTGAGCAAAAAACCTTTGAAAAAGAATATACCTATCAGGCAAGTGAAATTGACAGCAAAGTATCGTCCAGAACTATTGCTTTAGAGCAGGTAAAAAGACTTCTTCTGGAGGAACTGGGTACGTTTCTTATAAGTGAAACTGAGGTAAAAGACTTCAAATTGACGAAAGACCAGATTACAACTCTCACTGCAGGCATAGTAAGGGTTGAATTGATGAATGAAAAATGGGACGGAAGCGCTTACTATCTCAAGGCAAAGGTTTCTGCCGACCCGGACGAGGTAACGAAATCAATAGATACCTTACGTAAAGACCGGGAAAAGAGCAAGGAGCTTGAGGAAACAAGGAAAAAAGCAGAAGAAGCATTAAAAGAGATAGAGAAGCTAAGAAAAGAACTGGAAATGGCTAAAAGTGACCCGAAGAAACAACAACAGGAGCAAAAAGAAGCAGTTCTTGCTGCCCCTGCCACAGTTGGGAAGGAAGGTGTAGTAGCCTTAACCGTGAAGGAAGAGGTAAGAATCGAAGACGATAAAAAAACGCAAACGATCAGGGAGGAGTATTCAAAGGCAATTAATGAGTTGGGCGCAATCGATTCTTTTGAAAAAGGATATGGGTTTCAGATGGCAGGTAAATTTAAAGATGCTGTAGATGCTTATAGCAAGGCAATAGAACTTAACCCCAGATATGCCCTTGCCTACAACAACCGGGGGAACGCATATCAAAAGCTTGAAAATTACCGGCAGGCAGTAAAAGACTATGATAAAGCCATACAGTTTGATGACCGGGACGCCATGATATATTATAACCGAAGTGTTGCTTATGCCATGCTGGAAGATTACCAACAGGCCCTCAAGGATTGTGACAGGGCTATCGAACTGGATAGTAAATATGCCCTTGCCTACAACAACCGGGGCGGTGCGCACAAAAAGCTCGGAAATTATGCGCAGGCAATCAAGGACTATGACAAGACAATAGAGTTGAACCCAAAAGATATGATAGCCTATTTTAACAGAGGACTTTCGCATAGTATGTCAGGCAACTACCCACAGGCAATTAAGGATTATGACAGGGTTATAGAAGCGGACAACAATGATGCTATGGCCTTTTACAACAGGGCTATTGCCTACAATTTGTCAGGTAACGTCCAGCAGGCCATTAAAGATTACAGTAGGGTCATTGAATTAAATCCGAAGTCTGTAATGGCATATTACAGCCTCGGGATTGCCTATTCAAGATTAGGTGTTGACCAGCAGGTTATTAATACCTTTAACAAGGTCATTGAGCTGAATCCCCGTGAGTCATCTGCCTATGTAACTCGTGGAAATGCTTATATAAACCTGGATAAATACGAGCAGGCGATAAAAGACCTTGATAAGGCCATTGAATTAAATGCAAAGGATGGTATGGCCTACTATAACCTTGGTGTTGCCTATACAAATACGGGTGACCGCCAAAAAGGTATTGAAAATATAAAACATGCTGCCAGATTGGGCTATAAAAGTGCTCAAAACTATCTAAAGGAAAACGGTATTGAATGGAATGATAATAAAAAATAGAGATAATGCTATATCAAGACTTGTTTTTGCCCTTTTTATTTTATTATTGTTTTCTGCAAACACATCATTTGCAGAACAGCTTACTGTTGTGAAAGAGTATGCCTATCAGGCAAATGAAAATGACAGCAAGGTATCGAGCCGCATCATTGCCCTTGACCAGGTTAAAAAGCTTATTTCGGATGAGTTATCTTCCAGCCTTTTGAATGCAAAAGAACTGAAGGATTTAAAGTTTACAAAAGACCGTATGGTTACTCTTGTCTCAGGAATAATTGAGCCAGATATAATTGAAGAGAAATGGGACGGTAAAACCTATTATCTTAAGGCGAAGATTTCCCTGGACCCTGACGGAATGATTCAACTGATTAACACTGTTCATGCTGATCGTGAGATGAGCAAAGATTTGGAGGAAACGAGAAAGGAAAGCGAAAGAATCCGTAAAGAACTGGAAATAAGCAGGGCGAACAAAAAGAAACAGGAAGATTATTTTAAGGCCATCAAGCAGTTAAGCACAACAGACTGGGTTGAAAGAGGATATGCTTTAAGAAATTCAGGTAATTACATAGAATCCATAGAAGCATTCAATAATGCAATTGAAATAAATCCGTACTATGCGAGGGCTTATGTGGGCAGGTCAGGCTCATACAGGAGATTGGGTCAGTATGAGCAGGCGATAAAGGATGCCAACATGGCAATCAGTCTGGATCAAAATTTCGCCGGAGGATATAGCAACCGTGGTCTCGCATATGCAAGTCTTGGTAACTATCAACAGGCTATTCAAAACTATGAGAAAGCCATTGAAATGGACCCTGGCGAGGCTAAAACTTTTTATTACCGGGGGTCTGCCTATAAAGAACTGGGCAAATACCTGCTTGCTCTTGGAGATTTTAATATGGCGCTTGAACTTGACCCGAATTACGCAGCGGCTTATTTTAATCGTGGGATTACCCTCGACAATCTGGGTGATTACCGGCATTCTGTTGAAAGCTACAAGACTGCTGCCCGTCTGGGGTACAAGCCTGCCCAGGACCGTTTAATCTCGGAAAAAATCAAATGGTAAAAACCCATAGAAAGCTTAGACCCACTATACGAAAGCTATATAATCAAGAGGTATGGCAATTACGCAAGAAATCATGGAAGATACAGGGTATGAACTTTGTGATCCTGAATATGCCGGTAACTACTTGTTGCACTCACCCATAGAACCATCCACGCATTTTTTCCCATCAGTCCAGGTGGCGCCGTCCAGGGTAGCGCCATCAAATATTGCTTTGGTGATTTTTGCTTTGGAAAGGTTTGCATCAATAAGCCATGCATTGGACAGATTCGTCCCCGACAGATTCGCCCCCGACAGATTTGCTGTTTGCAGGTCAGCACCGGTCAGGTCAGCACCTGACAGGTCACAGTCAACGCAGTTATTTGTATTTTTAAGATTTTGAAGATCTGCAGGTTTGAAGGCATATCCTTCATTTATCATAAGCGTTAAAACAATAAACACCGTACCAGTGAGAACAAGTATATTTTTTATTACCATTTGCTATACCCCCTTTCTGACAACATGTAAATTTGTTTTGAATTATATAAAACCATTATATACATCA
>CAYMTB010000231.1:0-5602 GCA_964393225.1 uncultured Syntrophorhabdaceae bacterium | reverse complement strand
CTATAACTTAACTATGTAAATCCTTATGATTATGGGATATTGACTAATAGAGAGAGGGCAGATATGTCAAATGTAAATAAAGTAATACTTATAGGCAGGCTTGGAGCAGACCCGGAACTGCGGTATACGTCGGACGGTACATCTGTCGCTACCTTTAACATGGCAACAACGGAAACATGGAAGGACAAGGGTGGCGGAAAACAGGAAAAAACAGAATGGCATAGGGTGGTTGCCTGGAGAAGACTGGGCGAAATTGCAGGTGAATATCTCAAAAAAGGCAGACTCGTCTATATAGAGGGGAGAATCCGTTCTCGTGAATATGATGCAAAAGATGGAACCAAAAGAAAGGTATTTGAAATTGAAGCAACGGATATGAAAATGTTGCCATCCGGAACAGTATCTGACAGAGATGAAAAAACAGCCTCCGGGTTTAAGAAGGAACACGCTGAAGACGGATTTGTCCCGGAAGTCGAGGAAGATGATATACGCATGTGACTTTAGCGTATAGCGTATAGCGCATAGCTTAGAGCGCGAAGGAAAACATAGGTTTTATAGGTTATATACGACCTATAAAATGCTGAACGCTGAATGCTCTACGCTGACAGCTTAAAATGAGGTGAGTTGTGGATTATAGTGATTACGAAGGCGTTATGGGGCTTGAGGTTCATGCCCATCTGCTGACACACAGTAAATTATTCTGCGGGTGTTCAACAAAGTTCGGTGCTGAGCCGAACAGCCATACCTGCCCTACCTGTATGGGTCTGCCCGGGGCATTGCCGGTCCTGAACAGGAGGGTTGTGGATTTTGCCGTTAAACTCGGACTTGCACTCAATTGCGATATAAACAGGAGAAGCATATTTGCCAGAAAAAACTATTTCTATCCAGACCTTCCAAAAGGGTATCAGATATCCCAGTATGAGGAGCCTATCTGTGAAAACGGATATCTCGATGTTTTTATAGGTAATACAAAAAAGAGGATCAGGGTAAAGAGGGTGCACATGGAGGAAGATGCAGGCAAACTTGTCCATGAAAGCACCATTGAAACGAGCTCTTACAGCATGGTGGACTACAACCGGTCAAGCGTTCCTCTCCTTGAGATCGTCAGTGAGCCCGATATTGGAACACCTGAAGAAGCAACCCTTTATCTCAAAATACTGAGGGATGTCCTCATCTACCTCGAAATATGCGATGGCAACATGGAGGAAGGCAGTTTCAGGTGCGATGCGAATGTCTCGGTAAGAAAAAAAGGCACAGAAGAGCTCGGCACGAGGGCAGAACTGAAGAACTTAAACTCTTTCAGGTCTATTGAAAGGTCTCTCGATTATGAAATCACGAGACAGATTGAGCTTATCAAAAAAGGCGGTGAAGTGGTCCAGGAAACCCGGCTTTTTAATGTAGACGAAGGGATTACCTATTCCATGAGGGGTAAGGAAGAAGCACATGATTACCGCTATTTTCCGGAACCTGACCTTCTCCCGCTTGTGGTTGATGACGGCTGGATTGCAGATGTGAGGAGCACGCTACCTGAACTTCCCATGGAAAAAATGGAAAGATTCAAGAACGAATACGGCCTGCCGAAATACGATGTAGAGATACTCTCATCAGATAAAGGACTTGCCGGCTACTTTGAAGAAACGGTGAAGATATTTCCTGAGCCGAAGACGGTGAGCAACTGGATCATGACAGAACTGTTAAGAGAATTAAAGGATGGTGATGTATCGCCAAAGGATTCGCCTCTCTCACCTGCCTGTCTCGCAGAGTTGCTGGCACTCATCAAGGATGGAACAATAAGCATTAAAATGGGAAAAGAAATCTTTCCTGAACTCTGCAAAAGCGGTGCATCTCCGAAAAGGCTTGTTGCTGAAAAAGGACTTGTCCAGATATCCGACGAGACCGCAATAACCTCCATTGTTGATGCAGTCATTGCCCGTTCTCCAAAGGAAACGGCTGAATTTAAAGCCGGTAAGGAAAAACTCCTCGGGTTCTTTGTGGGACAGGTGATGAAGGAGATGAAAGGAAAGGCAAATCCCAAACTTCTTAATGAATTGCTTATAAAGAGGCTGAAAGATTGAAACGGTTCACGGTTCACTGTTCACGGAAAATTTACAAAGGTAGAACTATGATTGACCACATTTACTGGAAAGACGATTCTCTTTATCTGCTTGATCAGAGGGCGCTGCCGTTCAAGAAGACGTACCTGCAGTGCAAAGGCTTGAAAGATATCATCTATGCTATTAAAAGTATGGTTGTCAGGGGCGCCCCGCTTATCGGTATTGTGGCTGCGTATGGCGTTGCACTTGGAATCCAGGAGATTATAGCATCAAAAGGCCGGATTAAGGATGACGACATTGACAGGATATGTGAAAAATTAGCGAAAACACGACCAACTGCAGTAAACCTCTTTTGGGCCCTGGAAAGGATGAAAAATGTCTTCAAAAAATTCAGCATCAAGACAGAGATGCCCGACCTGATGATTGACGAGGCAATAGCAATCCACGTTGAGGACATCGAAAACAACAGGATGCTCTCTCTGTTCGGCTCTGAATTGATTGATGATGGTGATACAATACTGACACACTGCAATGCGGGTGCCCTTGCCATGGGAGGTTACGGGACGGCCCTCGGCGTAATCAGGGCAGCCCACGAGAGCGGCAAAAAGATAAAGGTCATTGCCACTGAAACAAGGCCATATCTACAGGGCGCAAGACTTACCGCATGGGAACTATACGAAGAGGGGATTGATGTTGAGCTTGTCCCGGATAACCATGTGGGGTTCCTCTGTTATAATAAAGGAATCGATAAGGTGATTGTTGGTGCTGACAGGATTGCCCTTAACGGAGATACGGCAAATAAAATAGGTACGTATATGATTGCGCTCTGTGCATCTCATCATAAAATTCCTTTCTTTGTGGCAGCGCCTGTTTCGACATTTGACAGGAAAATCCAGAATGGTGCCTCAATCCCTATAGAAGAAAGAGACGGCAGGGAAGTAAAATATATCAACGGTAAGCCCTTGACGCTTGAGGCCATAAAGGCACGATATTACTCCTTCGATATCACTCCGGAACGGTATATCTCAAATATTATTACAGAAAAAGGAATTATCGAAAAGCCTTTTAAAAAATATATTAAAATGCTCTTTGCTTGATGAACGTGAAAACAATTACCCTTCTCACAGACTTTGGATTAAAAGACCCCTATGTTGGAATCATGAAAGGGGTTATCCTCTCCATTAACCCAGATGTAAGGATTATCGACATTACCCACGACGTGGAGCCCCAGGATATACGGGAAGGTGCCTTCCTCTTAAAGGAATACTATCAGTACTTTCCGAGGGACTCTATCCATGTGGCAATAGTTGATCCTACCGTGGGAAGCAGCAGGAGGGCGCTAATCCTTTATAAAGACGGACATGTATTTGTGGGACCGGACAACGGTATTTTTTCCTTGCTTATCGAGAGTGATACCGAGAGCTATGTGATAACCAACCGGGATTTCATGTTAAAACAGATAAGTTCTTCTTTCCACGGAAGGGATGTCTTTGCGCCCATCGCAGCTCACGTTGCGTACGGACTTCATCCCTCAGTGCTGGGCGAGAAGGTGATCGATCTGGTATGTCTCACAAATATCTATCCCGATATAATCAATGCGGTGCTCACCGGAGAGGTGGTGAGGTTCGACAGGTTCGGGAACGCCATAACGAATATTGATATTGAAACCTTCAATGATTTCACAGGCGGTAAGGATTTCAGGATACACATAGCTGATATGGACTTTGCCTCACTCCAAAAAAGCTATTATGAGCAGGATTTTACCTGTCTTACAGGGAGTTCCGGTTACCTCGAATTCGGGTATTACAAGGGGAGCTTCAAGCATATGACCGGCATCCGCAAAGGCGAGGCAGTCGCTGTAAAACTCTTTGAATTATAAACCGGGATTTATCATTAGAATCATGTTGGTGTCCGGCCATCCCTCTCAAATAGTGATTCCGAAATTGAGAAGTTGCGAAGCTACGAAAAAACCTAACTTCTCAACTTCGTATCTTCGTAACTTCCTATTCTTCAGCTTGCTCCGGGGCGGTTTAATTGCGAGGTCAGTCCACGAGCAACTACCCCGACACCTTCCTAATGACATATATGGGTTAAAGAACAATCCACCATCGTGTATCCGCAATTATTGTGTTTCGTCAAGCTGAAGATCCTCCTCGAGGGCTATGGCCTTCTGTCTGCCCAGTTCGTCTATCTTGCGGAGAGGCCTTTCGAGCATATTGCTCCTTGTTGTAACGAGGGTATCGTACTCTTTCCTGGCGGCATCAAGTCTGTCACCCATTGCCTTGAATTTTTCTTTGTAGGCCGTCCACTGTCTGGAAAACTCAGCAAGAAGCTTCAGTATTTCAGAGGCTGTCCGCTCAAGGTTAAAGTTTTCAATGGCCTGTCTTATCACTGCAAGAACAGCATAAAGCGTAAAGGGCGAACAGAGAATAACCTTTTGTCTGAGCGCTTCATCCATAATTGCAGGATCAGCCTCATGAATGAAACTGTAGACCTGCTCATTAGGGATGAATATAATCACATAGTCCACGGTATTCTCGGAAGGGTTAATGTACTCGCGGGTTGTAACCTGTTTGATCATCACCCTTGTATTTTTAAGGAGTTCGTCCTTGTACCGTTTTTTGTCGTGCTCTGATTCTGTATTCAGGTAGTGCATATAATTATCAAGAGGGAATTTCACATCCATATTTATCTTCGTGCTGTTAGGCAGAAAGAATGTGTAATCAGGTCTGCCGGAGGAATTTTCGAGCGTCTTTTGTTTTATGTAGTTAATCCCCTCTGTCATGCCTATAAGCCGCAAGATATCTTCTGCCATGCGCTCGCCCCATTCGCCTCTTTTCTTTGAACTTGCGAGGGCATTGCCGAGATGCGCTGTAGTGTCGTTGAGCTTCTGGGTAACCTCTTCGTGCTTCTTGATTAGCGTCGCAACTTCGGTAAATTTCTCTCCGCTTGTTTTCCCAAAATCCTCAACTCTCTTCTGCACCTCCGTTAAGGTCTTTCCTATTGCCTCGATATTCTGGTCAATGAGCTCTTTTTTGCCTTCAAGCTCCTTTTTCCCCTCCGTGGTCTGCGATTTCAGCTTTTCCTCGGCGAGTTTTATAAATTCGTCAGCATATTTTTTAAATTCGTCAGTATTCTTTGTCAGTGCATCGAGTGAGAGCGCCTTAAATGTTTCGCTCAACTCTTTCCTTACGGTCTCAAACCGCTGTACCTCATCTTTGAAGTGTTTTTCCGATTCTTCAAGCCTTGTCAGCGCTTCTACTTTTGACTGCCGCTCAATGCTGAGTTCGTTTCTTAGCTGGTTGAGTTCTTCTTCTCTCTGCTGAATCTGTCTCCCTCTTTCTTCAACAACCGCCTCGGCAGAGCTTGCCCTTCCTTCAATCCCGGCATACTTCTTTTGGGAATGGGCCGAAGAAAGAAGCCAAGCAACCACACCGCCGACAATCAGGCCGACAATGATATAAATCAATATTTCCACTTTTTACTCCTTATTCAAAACTAAATAGATTCTCATGTGCTTACGTCTTTTGATAGCGTGTAAAGTGTAATTC
>CAYMTB010000230.1:0-5650 GCA_964393225.1 uncultured Syntrophorhabdaceae bacterium | reverse complement strand
AATATACATAAAGTATAAATCCATACCTTCCAATAGAAGATCGATCCTTTCAAATATTCAATATTTGATTTTAAAAAGCGTACATATGCAAATAGTTGCTCATTAGTGATATTTCCGGCTCTGAGGATCACACCACTAAAATCATCTATGCACCAAAGAAGCAGATTCGCAAAATTAGCGTTAAAGCTAACGGACACTGCCCTATGTTTTAGAATATCAATGCTTTTCTCTAAGAAATCTATCTGTGCAGTATGATATGCATCCAAATCCTTGCTGCTTGCTGAAATAGAACCTTCGTGAATACGCAAGAAAACCAATGGATCATTGATAAACAGAATTCTTTCTGACAACCCGGCTTTAATTGCAAGCAGATTATCGGAATAAGGTGAAAAACCAGTACCAAGCTGCTGAATACCTCCAATATCCTGTAAATGTTCTCTATCAAAAACACCATAGCAACCTGCAATCTGCAACTTCCGGGACAGATACTTTTCCAAAAACTGAAATCCGGATAGGACACAGGCGCTACTCACCGAATTCCCGCCTGAGCCTAAATCTAAGGCATTCGTTGTATAAGAAGTAAAAACACATTGGGGAAATCCATGATCGGTTATGGCATTATATACTGACTGTAAGAAATTTGGCGAATAGAGATCATCGTCAGCCAACCAGGTAAAGTATCGGCCTGAGCTTATTTCTAAAAGCACATTCATGTTTTGCATCTCACCCAGGTTCTTCGGATGGTTTACGAACCTGATCCTCTTATCGTGGATGTTCAGTAATTCAGATGAAAGAATCTCATCTACATAATCATTACCTACGATTGCCTCGAAATCTGAGAATGTCTGCCCAATGATAGAAGATAGGGTTTCTTTCAACATCTCTTTCCTGTTGTAAGTTGTTATCCCTATTGAGAAAAAAGTGGTTGCCTTTGCCATAATACCTTTATTTTTTCATCGCACGCACAAAGATCATCAGGTCGCGATCGCCTTTCCAGTAATAACGGGATATTTCGATCTCTTCAAAATTCAGGTACCCGAGGATGGCCCTGATTTTCGGTACAGTATAACAATTCTTGTGAAACTGGCCTTCACCGTTCTGGCTCCCGAAGATCATGGCCATCAGATAACTCCAACGGTTATCTGTGGAATACGAATATTGACCGAACCAGTGCTCTTGTGCGATAGCTTCCGGATCGTTTCGATAGAAATCTTTCCATTCATCTTTCGCATTAAGCCAGCGCCTTACTGCATCCTCAAAATCTGGTGTAGAGAATTCAAAGACACCCCCTACCTTGAGAACACGTTTTATCTCAAGGAGAAACCTTTTCTCATCAATAAACGAAAGGTGTTCTATAAGCGAATCAGCACGAATTTCGGCCACACTCGCGTCAGGGAAGGGAAGATTGAAGATATCATAATTATGCACTTCAATATCTTCTGAGAAATCCTGTAAGGGATAACGTTCTTTGAGTGTTTCAACGCTATCCATATCAACATTGATATATCCGGGCAAAGGCCGACCGCCGCAGCCAAGATTTAGCCTAATCCCCGCCTCTTCCTCCCGGGATTTTACCTCTAACATACGTTCGCCGCCTTGAGCAGATTAACAGTCTCACCGATTGCCTTCTTCATATTACCCCTGGGTATAAATCCTGTGCCTTTAAAACGATCATCTGATACATTGTAAGACAATTGGTTCATGATTTCTGTATCCACATATTTAATCGATAAATCTGGAACGTATTCCCTGATAACATCTATTATTCCCTGAACAGTTACATTGGTTGTCAAAACGTTGTATATGTTTCTATCGAACAGATTTTCCTGTATGATAAATCCGAAAGCCTCCACGGCATCCCCCAGATCAAGGTATGGCCGATACTGATTTAACGCCGTTCTCCATACTGTTATCGGCTGCCCCATAACTGCCTGCCAGCAGAACTTGTTTACCGCGGTATGAAAACGCATACCAACGGAAATACCAAAGATAGTACCAAGTCTGCAGGTAATAAAACGGAGGTTTTTTGTTTTGCCTAACTCCTCTAACATCTGTTCTGCTTGTAACTTTGAGGTAGCATAAGGACTCTGTGGTTTCAATTCCTCAATCGGGCAGTTTTCATCAACTACCTCTTCCTGGGAACCATATACGCTTGTGGTTGAAGGGAATATCAGTTTGCATTTGTTTTTTATACAGGCTCTTGCTACCTTTTCTGTTCCGAAAAAGTTTACTTCTTCAACTATATCTCTTTTGTTAACGCTTGAGGCCGCGTCTGTGATGCCTGCTAAATGAACAACCACATCGATATCCATGAAATAAGCATCTAAATCAGCAGTACAAATATCGTCCTCATAAAATTTAAATTTAACCCCTTTCGGCAAATTAAACAAAGAGGAGTATCGCTGCGTTGATAAATTGTCTATTAAGCGCACCTCTTCGAACTGGCCTGGTTTTATACTATGAATGAATCTCGAACCGATATGTCCTAATGGACCTGTTATCAATATCTTCATTTTTTACCTCAAATAATGTTTCAAACAAGTTGAATAGTATTCTTTTGTTTTTATTAGACCACTCGAAAGGTCATATTCTGGTGTCCAATTCATGGTTTGCCTGATTTTCTGGTTACTAACCACTGCGTCACCTATTTCCACTGATTTCCTTCCCTTTGGCCAGGGTATATGCTTTAATCTTCCGGTTCCAATATATTTTATCGTTGCCTCTGCAATTTGTGATACGCTCCAATGTTCATCACCAACAGCAAAAAATGTTTCACCGTTCCCTTTATCCGAATACGCTGCAATTATTAATGCCTCGACTGCATCATCCACATATAATACGTTTCGCAACTGCTCACCTTCTCCGTAAACAGTTATGTCCTTATCCTGAAGCGCCAGCCCGATAAAATAATTGTTGAAGGTAAATTCCGGACTGTGGATGCTTGCACGAGGACCGAATATGTTTGAAAGCCTTATAACCTTTGCGGCCATATCATATGCCCGGGCATATATGAGAACATATTTCTCGGAAGCGCTTTTGTTTGCCGAATAGATATCGGTGGGGAATTCAGGGTGTTTTTCGTCTGCCGGATGATAGCACAGAGGCCCTAACTGAGTAGTAGTGCCGACATGAATCAATTGAGCGTTTCGGTTGAAACGCCTCACAGCTTCCAACAGATTTACTACTCCACGGCTGTTAACATCAAGGTCTAACCAGGGCTCACGCATGGAAAATGGATGTGAGGTTGATGCGGCGCAATTAAAAATTATGTCCTGATTGCAGACATGATCAACAAGCAAATCAAAGTTCAACAGATCATGAAAATGCAGCTCAACAGAATCGCGGATATCAAAAATATTATATAAATTCCCGCCGGAGTTTGTATCAAGATTATCATAAATTTGTACTTGCGCGCCAAGCTCCAAAGATCTGTGAGCTAAGTTGCTGCCGATAAAACCAAGTCCACCAGTAATTAAGACCTTTTTTCCTTTCAAAGATGGCGGTTCGTGTTTCAGTTTTTCTCTTTTTTTACTTTTTTCTGCCATAAAGATTCTCCACAGTATTTATTTATTATCTATTTTTGCCTCTGCCATTTGGTTGTCTCCATATTCCCATAAATCTATTAATTAAAACCGAATAATGATTAAGATATTCAGATAAAACTATCTACTGTATGGTTAACGCCTTCAACCAGTGTATATCGGGCTTTCCAGCCGGTAGCCTCACTGAACTTGCCTGTATCTGCCACGAAGTTACGAGATTCTATCGGTGACTGCAGCGAAGGCGGTTCGATATGTTTAACTTCAACCCTTTTCCCTGTCCTGGATGCTGCCCTGTCAGCAACAGTATTCATGGCATTCGTTATAGTGGAGCCCTGGCCACTGCCTATTACAAAGTGCTCACCGTTTATTTGTTCAATATTGCCTGCTGCGGCAAGAAAGGCCATGGCCACATCATCTATATAAACATAGTCACGTAATTGATTACCCTCTCCGTAAACTGTCAATACTTCGCCGGCCAACGCCTTCCTTATCATCTGATTTAAAATTCCCCTGTCAGATCTGCTGCTTTTCGGTCCCGGCCCATATACGTTCGAGAGACGCAGAGATGCTCCATCTACTATCTTTTGCTTTACATAAAACTTAAGATATGTCTCTGACATAAGCTTATGTAAATCATAGACAGTAATCGGGTTTTCAGGGTGATTTTCATCGACAGGCAAATACACGGGAATTCCTGCTATCGTTACTGTGCTGGCAAATAAAACTGATGGATGCCAGTTATGCCTCCGACAGCTTTCCAACAAATGCAAAATAGGCACAACATTACTATGCAGATCATCGAATGGGTTTTCATTTGCAACATAAGTGCTTGTTTGGGCAGCAAAATGAAAAACAATATCTACACCTTCAAGTACACCCTCTATCGTATTATGTTCACGCAGGTCTCCCTTAACATCTTCAACACGGGCTTCACCGTGAACCGGCAAAAACACTGCTCCAGGGTAATCTAACCTGATTATGCGGCAGCTTAAATCTTTTAACATCGAAATCAAACCAGAGGCCAGATAGCCAGCTCCACCGGTTATGAGAATGCGTTTACCTGTAAAATCCATCTTTTTTTCTTCTGAAGAAATACTATCCAATTGATGTATTTTGTAACCAGTCATATCCAATTTCCGGACTATCCTGGGAAATCCTGACTTCATCTGAAAGATCATACACTCCGGATGTAACATAGATTATATGCATCGGCCCGGTTATACACTTATAACCGTGTAGTACCCCGGGCGGAAAATAGTATACCTGTGCCGGCTGATTGTCACCGGCAAGAAATTCCATTGTTTCTCTAAAAGTAGGTGAATCAGGTCGAAAATCATGCAAAGCAGCTTTAATCAAACCGCACACTATATAATTCCATTGCCCCTGTATTTTATGAGCATGCCATGCCTTTATTACTCCAGGGTTCACAAGGGAATGGCTGAGCTGGCCAAACCCGGCTTTACATGAATTATCAGTTGCACGAATGATTTCACGAAAAAACCCCCTTTCATCGTTATGTGTTATCAATTCCTTTATCGCTACTCCGTCAATCATGCCGGTTCACTCCCTTTATGTGTATATGCAAATCCCTTTAAGGCCTCAGTAACAGTTATTATCTCAGTTTCCATTAGCTCCGGATACATAGGAAGAGAGAGAACTTCCCGCGCGGCCCTTTCTGTCTCGGGCAAGCTATTCCCGGCTGCTAACCTTCCCCGGTATGCCGGCTGCAAATGTATTGGAACCGGATAATGAACCAGCGCCCCTATACCCTTGGCCTTTAACAATGCCTGGAGGGAGTCACGTTTTTCAGAGCGGATAACGTAAAGATGATATACATGGGTTGAACCATCTCTCTCTTTTGGCAATATCAATGAAGTGCCCGATAATTCTCTCTCATATAATTCTGCCAGTTTCATCCTTTTTTTGTTATCTTCATCAAGATGCCGGAGCTTAACTCTCAGAACCGCCGACTGAAGCTCGTCGAGCCTTGTATTCCAGCCCTTAATATGGCTTACATAGCGTTCAGCCCAGCCATACTCACGGAGTAATCTCGCCGGCTGCTAACCTTCCCCGGTATGCCGGCTGCAAATGTATTGGAACCGGATAAT
>CAYMTB010000229.1:0-5653 GCA_964393225.1 uncultured Syntrophorhabdaceae bacterium | reverse complement strand
CGGAATATATTATGCCGTAGGTCAGGTGAATGGGAATACTACCGCAAAATTATTTGCTTCAACTGACGGGGTGCAATGGACGGAAAAACATGCTCCTGCAGGAGTCTCCTTTTTCAACCTCTTTTTCTATGACAATACCTACTTCGCCATCGGATTTGATAGTCAGTATAATTATAAGTTATTTATCTCCACCGATCTATCAGTGTGGACAGCTCTAACTATAGAAACCGGATTCAACCCGATGGGGCTTGCATACTACGACAATACATTTTTTCTCAACGGTTCTAAGAACAATTTTGGAAAGCTCTATACGTCCTTCAACGGCATAACCTGGACAAGTAGGACGGTCGGGGATAGTCCAAACTTCATCAGGCAACCATCGTATTTTAACAATACATTCTTTGTTACCAATTTGGATGCATCTAATAAGCAGCATCTCTACACATCGTATGACGGGATGACATGGACCGAGAAGCAGACTTTCACCATCACGAATTTTCTAGGAATCAATTTTCTCAACGATACGTATCTTGTTTACGGCGATTACCCTGACATAACCACAGGGAAGACAACAGGCGTTATTATGCAGTCTCCCAGGTTAGACATGAATGCATATCGGACTACCCTTTCATCTGGCTGGAACTTTGTATCCTTACCGGTTCAGCCTGATGATAAAACGATATCGAAGATGCTTCAGGACATTTCTACGAACGTAAGGATCGTTTGGGGTTATAACAACAAGGATAAGGTTTGGTTGAAGTACAAACCATCAGCTATCAGCAACACTCTCGACATAATCGAGTCGGGGAAAGGATATTGGTTTTATATGAACAATCCGGTGACCCTCACCGTTACCGGCAAAGATGCCTCACCCGCTGTAGCACTCTCTAACGGATGGAACCTGGTAGGGTATGGCGGACAGGAAAGCACAATGAACCTCCCTGCCAATTATGTAATCATCTGGGGTTGGGAGAACGGAACATGGAAGGCAAAGGCTGCCAACACATCCGCCCAACTCAATGTTTCCCCGCTTGATGCATTAAACAGGGGCAAAGCTTACTGGATTAAGATGAGTACAGATGCAACCTGGCAACAATAATTGATCTCCCCCCAAGCCTCTCTCACCATGAGGGGCTTGGGGGGCTGCTTTGGTTCAGTACAAAATTACTATAGCATGGCGGTATACTGTACATGTCTCCTGAAGAAGCAATCCTCTATGAAATAAAAGAAGCACCGGAGCTTACATACAAAGGTGCCACATCTCATCAGGATACTTCCCCCGGAGGAAGCCTTGACCCCATCCACCTCTATAAAACCGATGTATACAAGCATAAGGCTCTTTCTGCTCAGGAAGAGTACAGCCTTGCAGTCAGGATGGCACGTGGCGACACAGAAGCCAGGGATGCCGTTATTCAATCCTCTCTCTGCTTCGTGATCAACATTGCCCATCAGTTTGCCGGCCATGGCCTCCCCCTGGAAGACCTCATCCAGGAGGGCAACATAGGTCTTCTCAATGCTGTCGATAAATTCAGGGTATCCCGGAACTGCCGTTTCATAACCTATGCGGGATGGTGGATACGCATGCAGATGCTCCGGGCAATTAAGACAGGAACAAGTATAGTCAACATTCCCATATACCTCCATTTTAGAATCGGAAGGGTAAAAAGGATAAAAAGAATATGGGAAGCGATCTATGGCGATACCCCGACCCATGAGGACATCATACGGGAAACAGGACTTACCTCCGAAGAAATAAATAACTTCCCCTATGAATCGAAGAACCATATCTTTCTTGATGACCCGGCTCGTGAAGACTTTATTTTCAACAACAGTGAAGCAGATATTACGGAACCCCTTGAGAGGGAGTACAGAAGTGCTTTAATCACCTCCTGGCTCAACAAACTGAATGAAAAAGAAAAGGCTGTCATTACCCTTCGCTATGGATTAGAAAGTGATGAACCCATGACGCTTGAGGCAATCGGACGCACAATGGGCATCACCCGGGAGAGGGTACGGCAGATAGAGCAACGGGCACATAAAAAGATGCGAGTGTGGGCAGAGGAAGAACAGATGCCTGTGAGGAACCTTGCATAAGGGCTCTGCCCGGCTGAAGGTGGGGGTAAGCAATTCTGATAAGAGAAATTGAAATCCGTCCCGACTCGTTGATAATAACTGGTAATCCACGATCAAGGTCAAAAGGCCCTATGCCTGACTTGTAGGTGCTATACGTACCATATCCTACATTCTCTATTGATATTATATAGTTAAGCACCATTTTCTATTATCACTTTTCTCCATGCTTCTGTCAAGACAATTTGTTTCCTTTTTTGAGGTCATCGCATTCCCACAGATAACTTCCTGATTGATAGATCTTTATTCATGCCAGGTCTTTCCTTCCTTCACCTCGGACAGGTTAAACCGTGCACCCTGGTTGTCCGTCGGATTGAGCCAGAGCATGCGGGTGAATATTTTTTCCGCATCCCTCAGCCGGCCAAAGCGCCACAGACAAAGGCCGTAACCTTGGAGGCAGCGGAGAAAGGGCCGGTTGTGTACGCACCCCCACGGAAGGAGACCGTCGAAGTCCAAACCGAGGGAGAACTCTCCTATTTTGATTCCCATATCATAATGGCGGACTGCCATGTCAGGGTTCCGGGGGAACGTAAAATTTCCCAGATGTGCATGGGCATCAAGACAGCGCAGATCCGATGCGAGTATGTCCATGAGTATGCGGCGGGCATTTCTGTGGTCACCTGCCTGTTCGAGGTCGATGGCGTCAAGGATCGGGTCCGTGTCGGGATTGTCGGGGTCTTCGCCGGGAAGCACCTGTTCCATTTCGTATTCGGGGCGTATGCCCCGCTTGATGATGGGCCTGGCCCATAGCTCCAATGGAGGCTCTCCCCAATAGTGTTCTCCGGGGTCCCACATTCCAATTTCGTGGAGCGTTAAAGGTGCAAGCCCCAGAGTTGGTATATCGGTGCGGGATGCGATGATCTCGCCGGCAAGGTACAGATGACCTTTATATTGCCACTTCTTCCGTGGAGATACGGTAATGATCTCGCCCGGCGCGATCTCCCGGTATCCGGAGGGACGAAGGGTAAGGCTGCGGTCCTTTCCGGGGATACGGCATGAGATGGCGTTTGTTCTAACCGAAAGGACGATGAGTTCGGCGGCCCTGCTCATGTCGAGGTCGTCTGTTGGTCGTTTCTTGACATGCGGGTAAGGCTCGATGCCGAGCCATGTGCGGTAGGCCGCTATGTAATCGCCTGCCTTTGAGTTCTCAGGGAAGATGAGGTTGTGGGCCGCAACCGTATATACGGATCCGTCCCGCCGGCATGTGGCGGTGAGTCCCTGCCGCTCGTTCCCATCGTATCCGATTGCCAGCACTGTCACAGGCTCTCCTACCACAAAGGCCTCCGCAGGCAGGACGAGGTCGTCCTCAAAGACTTGCCTGAATGCCCAGAGTTGTTCGTCGTCGTTGTACGCATCGATGGTGATCTCATCGACCAGGTTATTCAGTTCATCTTTACTTTTTGCCATTCAAAGCTCCTTTCTTTATCTTCCGGCGAATGAAGTGGGATGCACATTTTTCTGACCGGACTTGACCAGTGAGGACGATCGTTCCCGCCCTCCATCTTTTGGGTTCTTTGCAGGACCACTTCCATAGCCTTGTGGTAGTCCCGTTCGACCTTGAGGTTGGCCACCCGGCAGTACCGCTGGGTCGTTGTAATGTGCGCATGGCCCAGAAGGTCCTGGATCGTGGCGAGGTCGGCGTCTGCGTTTAAGAGCTGGGTTGCGAAGGTGTGCCTCAGCGCGTGGCATGATACGGTGACCCCGCTCTTTTGTGCATAGCGTTCCATCCTTCTTTGGATCCCCCGGACGGAGATCGGTGTTCCTTTATGCAGCCCTTTCTGAACGAGGAAGAGCTTCTTCGCCTTCGACGGCCGTTTTGCCAGATAGACGCCGAGGGCGGATAGGGCATCGTCGCTGAGATAGACCACCCTGTCCTTGGCGCCTTTTCCCCTTACTACAAACAACTGCCGTCTCCGGTAGTCTATTGCATCGACTGTAAGACCGGCAACCTCTTCGACCCTCAGACCCGAGCGGAGCATGAGCATGAACATGGCTTTGTCCCTCGGATCGGTGATAACGGCAAAAAACCTCTCTACATCTTTGTCCTTCAGGCACCGGGGCAACGGTTTGGGCAGACGGATGGAGACCTTTCGCACAGGGTTGTCCATCGCTATTTTTTCTTCCTCGATGATGTAGGAGAAGAACAGATGCAGAGTCTGCAGATGGCAGGCGATCGTCTTCGGCGAGCAGCGTTTCCTCAGGAGGCGGTCTACATACAATCCTATTTCCCGGCGGGTCACCCCAAAGAGGGGAATGCGAAGCCACCGGGTAAAATGAGTTATCCTGTTCATGTAGTTCTTTATTGTGTACGGGGCACAGTTCTTTCTCTTAAGTGACCTGCCGTATCTCTCAGTAATCTCCATGGATCCCTCCTTTTTCGATGATCGCCATGGCCCGGAAGTATTCTTCTTCACGGGTTTTGTCGGTGAGCCTCGCATAATGCCGGGTGACCTCGATGTCCCGATGGCCTAAGAGTTGCTGTAAGACTTCGAGACGCATGCCGGCGTTGAGAAGCTCGCTTGCAAAGGTGTGACGAAGGCAGTGAACCGTATAGCCTTTATGTTCCAGTCCGGCTTTCCTGAGGTAGACAAAGAAGCGGCTTCTGGCGGTGCTGTAGCAGATGGGGGAATTGCCCCGTCCGGAGAAGATGAAGGTGTTTTCCTTATTCTGTACGGCCAGCCACCGCTTCAACGCGAAGACGGCATCTCCCGAGAGATAGACCACCCGGCCCATGCTGTTTTTCTCCCCCTCCAGCACATGGATCTTCTTCTCTGCGAGGTCGATGTCGTTCATGGTGAGACTTAAGGCCTCGCCGATACGTATTCCTGTCCGCAAAAGAAGAAGGATAAGCGCGCGATCCCTCACAACGTCGATCGACCCGATGAGCCTTTTTACATCACCCGGGTTCATTGCCCGGGGGAGGGTCTCGGGAAGTTTTAATCTGATTGTTTTCTTAAGGAGCAATGGGGAGAGGATGTCCTGTTCCATGAGGAAGTGGACGAAGGCGATTACGGAGGCCATGCGCACCTTTACCGTCGAGATGTACATGCCGCGATCCTGCTCATGCTCGATAAAGGCCTCAAGATCAGAACGTTCGAGCCGGGTAATGTCGCTTTTGCCCGATGCCCCATAAAACGTTAGAAAAAGCACAATCGAAGTGAAAGAGCCTTTCATGGTTTTGGGCTTGTGGTTTACCCGCCATTTGTAATGCATGTACTGCTCAAGGTACTCCTTGCCGGGAAGCTCCATAGAGGCAAGTCTTTCGATGATATGGTCGAGGGTGGTCCGCTCACGTACTCCTTCTTTGCTGCTGTCTGCCTGTTTGGGTATTGCATTTGCATGTTCCATCTTCTTCCTCCTTTTTCTTTTGTTTAGAGAAAGCAGGATAAATGATTAACCCCTGCATTACCGGAGGTCAAGATATTTTGGTACGTATAGGTAGGTGGCTCCAATAACCTGCAAATTTAACTTTCACACTGGTCATTTCTGCGCATTACCAAGTAAAAGCTGCTACAAAAACACA
>CAYMTB010000228.1:0-5754 GCA_964393225.1 uncultured Syntrophorhabdaceae bacterium | reverse complement strand
GTATAACACTTTGTCTGCCCAGTTCTGGGAAGGTTAATGGGTTTGAAGAAGTTGGCTGTTACATTCTTACTCGCATTCATAGTTACGGTACATGTTGTCGCATTGCCTGTGCAGTCTCCTGACCAACCGGTAAAGATGGAGCCAGCAGAGGGTGCAGCGGTGAGGGTCACCTGTGTGTTTGATGAGTAACTCTCTGTGCAATCGGAGCCGCAGGCAATACCGGACGGATTACTTGAAACTGAACCTGTCTCTGTACCGGATAAGGTAACGTTTAAGTTGTACATGATGGTATATGTTTGCGTCTGAACTGCGCTTGCATTCCCGGCAGTATCTACTGCATAGTATTTGAGAGTAGTTGTGTTTGCAATGGATATGGGCGAGGTATATTTTGTTGAGCTTGTGGTAGGGGTTGAGCCGTCAAGGGTATAGTAGATGGTTGATGTCTCGCTGCCGTTAAGGGTAATGGCCTGGGAAGAGGTATAGCTGCCGCCCGAAGAAGATGGCGTGATCATCGGAATTGCAGTATCCAGAACGATCGTCGCCGAATAGACGCTTGACCAGTTACCCGCTGCATCCTTAAACATCGCATATACGGTCTTCTCTCCATCCCCCGAGGATAACGACCACGACTTGGTGGTAGCGTATGTCTCAGGCGATGACCAATTCGTATTGTCGATGGAGAACTTCATCTGTGTGCAGTCAACTGCATCTGAACATGAGAGAGTAGGGGTGGCTGAAAGACTCTTTGTAACCGCTGCACCTGAATTGATAGAGATAGAGCCGGTGGGAATAGTGGTGTCGGAGAAAATTGTCTGTCCGCCCCGGACCGGCCAGACACAGAAGCTATTGTTCTTAGGACTGTAGCCCAAGAAGCCGTACCGCGTATCTACGCTCCACGCGCTGCCTGTATAGCTGGCGTCCGTAGTAGACGACCAGTATTCGTCTGACTGCACATTGGTAAAGGGGTGGCCGGAAGGCAGGGCAGGGACAGGCATATATTGGGAAAAATCTAAAAGGCTGTACAACTCCCTACTGTTTGGCAATCGCCAGTCGTTGTAGCCAAGATATTTCTCTGTGTTGAGACATTTCACATAATCAAGTGCATTCTGCCAAGTTTTTGTGGTAGCGGATCCGCACGTAGCAGGACCGGGTGCATTGGCGTCCTTTGACCATGAAAGTCCAGTGAGATCATCATTTACAGTTCCGTTCCCAATGTCAACAAAACGGGGATTTGGCCAGGGAACCCCCTGTTGCAATGCTCCATCGTCTCCTATTCTATAGGTTGCTGTCTGCCCGGTCCGCCGAAGAACCGAAGAACCGAATGATCCGGACTGTCCGGCCCGAACCGGCCAGACAAAGAGGCTGTCCGTCTTGAAGTCGTTTTCCACGTAGCCGTACCGCATATAGACCATCCACGCCTCGTCTGTACTGTTGTACACGAAAGTACTGGACGACCAATAGTAGGACACCTTCACATTCGTAAAGCCTTTGGTATTGAGCCATCCAGCAGAAGATAGCTCGTTGGTGTTGGTAAGGCTCTCCAATTCATTGACATTAGGCAACCGCCAGTCAGAATGTCCGCAGAGAGTCAGGTTGTTTGCATAATCAATAGCATCATTCCATATTTTAGTACTACCTGCAAGATTCCCGTTCTTCGGCCACATAAGTCCGGTCATGTTATCAATCATGCATTCTGATTCATCACCTGTACCTGGGGTAAATCTCGGGTCAGGCCATGCCAACCCTGCCTGTATTTCTCCATCCTGACCCGTGCCGGTGCAGGCAATCTCAGTACCTGATTCATTGTAGCATTTCGTCTGCCCGGTTCTGGGAAGGTTAATGGGTTTGAAGAAGTTGGCAGTAACATTTTTACTGGCATTCATAGTCACCGTGCATGTCGTTAGGTTGCCTGAGCAATCCCCTGACCAGCCGGTGAAGGTAGAATTTGAGCTTGCATAAGCCACAGCGGTGAGAGTGACGGATGTGCCGGAAGAATAATTATCACTGCAGTCTGAACCGCAGTTTATGCCAACAGGGTTACTGGTGACAGTGCCTGAACCATTGCCATATTTTGAAATGACCAGATTTTGAAATGACTCGGATTGTCCCGTGCGAACGGGCCAAACATAAACGCTGCTATAGCCCTTACCAGCATCAGCTACGTAGCCATTCCACATATTACCGGCCAACGCTCGGCCCGTGCCATAAGCGTAAGACGTAGTAGACGACCAGTAATAGTTCGGCTGTACGTTGGTAAAGGGGTGACCAGAAGGTAAGGCATTGTTATATCGCGAGTAGTCAGATAGACTGTGTAACTCTTTTCTGTTGGGAAGTCGCCAGTCTGTATGGCCAAGATATTTCTCTGTATTGAGGCACTTTACATGATCGAGAGCTCCTTGCCACGTCTTCATTGTCCCGGTAGCACAGGCCGTAGGGCCAGGCGCATTAGCGTCCTTTGTCCAAATTAGGCCAGTAAGGTTGTCTTTCACCTCTCCGTTGCCATTATCGGTAAACCGTGGAGAGGGCCAAAAAAGCCCTTGTTTCAGGTCTCCATCGTCTCCGGCACGGTATGAGACGGTCTGTCCGGTCTGCCAAACAACAGAATTACCGGATGAAACAGACTGTCCTGAGCGAACTGGCCACACGTAGTCATATTCCGTCTTAACGGCGCGCTATACGCTCCGCCATACAGCATATCGAAGAACCAAGCGTAGTCAGTACCAGTACCATAAGCAAGAGACGTAGTAGACGACCAGTAAGGATCAGACTGCACAGCGGTAAAACCTTGGGCATTGAGCCAAAATGCGAGGTTAGGTTCTGAAGCATCCACAAGGCTCTCAAGCTCGTTGACATTGGGAAGTCGCCAGTCATCATGGCCGCAGAGGGTAAGGTTATTCGCATAATCTATGGCGTTGTTCCAGGTTTTTGTTCCACCTGCAAGATTCCCATTTTTCGGCCACATAAGGCCTGTAAGGTTATCGATCATGCACTCCACCTCACCGTCTGTTCCCGAAGTGAATCTGGATGATGGCCATACTACGCCTGCCCGAATCTCTCCATCCTGCCCAGTTCCCGTACAGGGGACCTCTGCCCCAGCCGTATCATAGCACTTTGTCTGCCCTGTCTGGGGAAGTTGGATTGTCGGTACAGGGGCACCGACATCGCCGTCGCGCACTGCCATAGCGTACAAGCCGGTTTCATCACCAATCGTCCACATTGAACCATAGATGCCAGCGCCAAAATAGAAGTACACCCCTTCGGATGAATTTGTTATATTAGCATTACCGCTCCAGTAGCTTGGAAAACCAGCCGATAGAGTAGCTGCAAATGGTCCCATATTTGACAACGGGCCACCCTCAGTATTACCCAACTCGGTGTAATAAAGGTGGCTCATTTCTCCTTCATGCTTAAGTTCAATATTTCCTGGAGCCGCCGGGAGTCTCCAATCAGTCCATGTTATATTTCTTATTGAATCGTAATAAGATAAAGCTGCCGCCCAACTCATCGCCGTATTCCATGTCATCTTGCCATTCGTCCTGAAGCCCGATGTCTTGGCATAGTTTGTATCCTGAAGCCACGTCACATTTAAATCTGTATCATAAATCAACCCGCCACCCCGGTCAACAAGGGCTGCGTGGGCCATTGAAGTCATCAATAAGGTGAAGCAAACCACCATGAATATGAACAAACTATGAATTGAAAATTTAATGATAAGTTTCGGATTAGCTGAGTGATTGAGTCTTTTTACAAACTTAACTGCTGAACATTGCGGGACCTCGAAACATATTTTTGTATCCATGATACATGCCTCTAAAAGCTAACAACATTTGTTTTGTCGACTGTTGCTTTAGGATTATTACCATTGGCGCTGAATCCCCTTCCCTATTATGAATGGACACTGGATGGAATATAGGATGAAAATATAATATTTTTAGGATGTTATATTTAGTATTATAGCCTATATCTCATCTTTGTCAATGACATTCACCACACTTTTCACATAATCCGGCAAAATTGCCAATTATGTTCTTGATTTCTTTAGCGCTCATGGCTTTCCGTAACTCATTGTGCGGAAAAGTCTTTCAGCCCTTTTCGTAACTTGTCCTTACCCCCCCCTATTTTTCAGGTTCCTCATAAAGACATCAAACGAGTTATATGAGTGTAACTAATATAAATAGAAATATGTTTTTGATTTATCATGGAAGTAATATGGAAATCATTTGCATATTATGTAAGGGATTGGAGATATGACTGGAGATTATCGCATACCATTATTATAAAGGTAAGAGAAAATCTACATTTCAGGCTATTTATTACCGCATAAAAGCCGCTATGAAAGTTAAAAATGCTGTCCGCGTGGATTACAGGAAGGCTTTGTTGTGTATAGTAGAAATGAATGAAAGAAACATTGCCCGATTAAGTAAGGAAAATGTTTATTCATTCATTGCAACAGATGTCCCAAACCGGATGATGTTCTTAGGTTCTTTTTGCATTGCCTTCCAGAGATCCAGTTTAGTTTGCATTGCAAGCCAACTTTCAGGGGACGTATTTGTAGCCTTTCCTATCCTGACTGCCACATCAGGACTCAAGCCGCACCTGCCATTCACTATTTCAGATAGGGTCTTTCGAGAAACACCTAATCCTTCTGCTGCTTTAGTAATTGTTATCCCCAATGGTTTTATCACATCCTCTAAAAACACTTTTCCAGGATGCGTAGGCATTCTTTTCCTCATATGCTACCTCCTCAATGATAATCCCTATAGTCCACTAAATGGGCATCTTTTTCTTCAAATCGGAAGGTTATGCGCCAGTTTCCGTTTACCCAAACCGACCATGTTCCATCTTCCTTCCCGATCATCTTATGCAATCTGTATGCAGGTAAGTTCATATCGCTTGGTGAGACGGCTGCATCAAGCCTGTCCAGAATACGGGCAAGTTTTTCGGCATGGTCAGGCCAACGACAGATCTGTCATGTCAATACCCGAACTCGGCGTTTAGTTCTTCTTCGTCCCATTGAACGGAAGGCGTCCCATAGCGACTGCAACTCAACAGAAATGCAAAACGGGATATTCCTGCAAGTTGGGCTGCCTGGCCAGAGGTGAGGCGGCCAAGCTCAAAAAGCTTCACAGCCAAAGCAAGCTTTGCCTCTTTTTCGAAATCATCGGTACTCAAATTTAATGTTGCCAGAACTGACTCCGAATATTTTATTGATAAACTTTTCATTAAAACCTCCCCAAGCTTAGGCCGTTGTGCCTATATTCATTTTCCTACAATTTCAAGGAGTTTACAATTAAAAAAACCAAATGGTTGCCACACCGCCGCCAATAGGGTGAAGCAAATCACTGTGAATAAGAACAGCTTACGGATTGGAAGTTTAGCTAATCCTCTAAACCTCAAACCCTCTATTTCCCCCTTTCCCTTACTCAACTTACTCACCTTACTCAACTGCCTTTCCCTGCCTTTTTCCCCTTTCACCTTTCAAACTGAAACTGCCACGGCTTCGCCTCGCAGTAACACCATTCAATTCAAAATTCAAAATTATTCTTTAATGTTATCCCCTACATCTTGAAATAATTATTTGGATGATTGCTCATGCTAAGCGCGATCTGAAGTTATAGAAAAAGAATGAGCAAAAAACTTACCTTTTACACTCACCGCGAGAATCTGATCTACATTCTTTTCCGTCTGTCCAAATGGCACCGGTCATATAGGCATTGGTCAGGTCCGCACCGGACAAATCTGCACCAGTAAAGT
>CAYMTB010000227.1:0-5795 GCA_964393225.1 uncultured Syntrophorhabdaceae bacterium | reverse complement strand
CAAAGATGCTAAGGCATGGGTGTACGACAAAATCTATAGTTTGGGCAACAGCCCGCTAACATCTGTCAGCATCCCTTTCGTTATGCCACGATTGAATAACATCGCTCACATCATTGCCCTTTCGTATTTCTATGGCGGCGGCGAGAACATCATCATAACCAGATCCCTTCTTGCCGGTTTTCATAACAAGGCGTATTGCCTTTTGAACGACATGGCTTAGACCCTCTTTCTGTGAATTAATAAAATTTATCTGTTCATCCGGCAGATATACCGATATATTTTTTCCCATTGAGCACCTCCTACATTATATTATATTATATTATATCTAATACTAAACTTCAACACTCAATTTCTTTTTCAAAAACTTTGCACTGCAATAACGGCGACAAGTTTTTAAGCTTAAGGGTAGATTGTAAACTAAAATATCAACCTAATTTAGATTAGATTTTCAACACCCTTGTCGATGGGCTTGGGTTCTGCTCCCGGGCTTTTTTGTTATATCCTCTAATGTCTATTCGTAAGGTATCTGAAAAGCCCTGTAGAATATCCCTATGGCGAAATAGGCAAATCCTGATACAACAAGGATAATGTACAGCGTGTCTTCCCTAATCTTTTTGACTTTCATTGCTACCTCCGCCTACGATGAACTCCGCCGCCTTCTGAGCCTGTGCGGCAGCGAAAATGACCATCTTTTTGTCTTCTTGGAGCTTGCGAAGCCATGAGTTGATGTAGGACGATGAATTTCCTATAGTATTGGTTTCAATCCCGGTATGAGCGCACAAAAATGCAGCACCCATTTCTGCAACAAGTTCCTCTTTGCTGTACACTTCGCTGCCGAAATTTACCCTGAGAACCCCTTCCCTGTTGAGCCTCGATGTATGACCTGTCCAGTGGGACAATTCGTGAAACATCGTGGAATAGTAAGACTCCATGTTACGAAAGTATTCTTTTTTGGGTATTGTGATGGTATCTGTACCGGGCGTATAGTACGCCTCCGTACCGTCACTGATGACACATCCTGTCTTTTGAACAAGGTTTTCGCATTCCACGATATCTGCAACGGTCTCTTGCGGTATTGGGTACGTTATTTCCTCGCACTGCTCCACGTTAAACACCGTGTAGTAGCGCAATAACGGGTACCTCTTAGAACCTTTTGAAGCGGAACCTGTAATTTTCGTTGAACCTGCTTCAGCCGTTAATTCTGTCTCATTCTCCTTGGTGTTCTTGGTAACGAAGTCGGTGAACTTCCACAAGATAACCGGATAGCCTTTTTCGCCTTTTTTTACGCTTCCATTTAGCTGCCCCGCCTGTTTGAAGGTCAGCCAATAAGGGGCCGAATAGGGAGCCGATTGAAGTATCAGTGTGTTAATCCCTCTGTACGGCTTCTTAGAAATCAGATTCTGCGGCAATCCTGTCGTAAATGGCTTCTTCCACGGAACAACGCCTTTTTCGAGGGCGGCAATAATCCTGTCTGTGATGATTTCGTATACGGACATATGTCCTCCTTTTTTTGATAGTTTTTACCTGAACGGGTTTTTTGGGTTTGATTTGAATCGCTTATATTCCTCGGAGTTCGCTCCGGGGTAGTCTGAGTAGTTGTTGATTTTTTTCGGATAGACCTACTGATGATTCTTTATGGATATGTATTAATTCCTGGCTAACATCAAATAATTAATCCTGTCGGCAGTAATACATTTCAATATGAAACTAAAAAGTTTTTGTGAACAAAATTTTAAATAAAAGGAGATTTCTATGCTTACTCTATACAAAGCCAATCATAACAAAGCCAATTACAAACTGACTCTATCCGAAGATCGCGCCGATTATGGAGAATATAACCAAACCTATAACAATCAGCTTCATTACCATGTTATTTATGGGATTGCCATGCGCACTGCGAGGAATAAATATGAACATAAAGTACGTGATGTAATCGAAGAGATACACGATTTATGCGGTGATTTATCGTACAGAGAAGGTATTCTCGAAGAATTTTACGGTGATCAAACTTTTGCTCGCCGCATTGCAAAATTTGTTAGCTCTGGCTATGAGCCCACGGCAGATTTGACAAGGTATAAGTGTGTCGATGTTGTTGATATTTACCTTTGTCTCGCATATTTTTCTTGCATTAATGGTTGGAAAACCAGCGATATTGACGTGTTAAAGAAACACCAAAACATAGCTTATTATTTAGCGATTGACTCCAGCGTTACACGCTGGACCACCAACGATAAAGAGATACTTTCTTTTTGTGATGGTAAAGTTGCGCTTGAGCTTGCAAAGAATTCAGATATAAACGGCTGGACAACCGATGACAAAGAGATACTTAAACTTTTCCAGGGGGAAGTTGCGCTTGAACTTGCAGGCAATTCGGTTAAAACTGGTTGGACCACCGATGACAAAGAGATACTTATGCTACAAAAATACAGTAACAGCAACACTATTGCATTGGATCTTGCAAAGAATTCAGATAAAAATGGCTGGACAACCGATGACAAAGAGATACTTTCCCTCCACCATGGTCGCGTTGCGCTTAATCTTGCAAAGAATTCAGGTAAAACCGGCTGGACAACTGATGACAAAGAGATACTTTCCCTTCACCAAGGGGGTGTTGCGTTCTGGCTGTCAAAATGTCAGAAACTGTCTACAAGCGATAGCAAAATATTAGATCTGGTAGAAGCATATCGTAACCAATACAACAAAAGGATTTTTAACCTGAGAAAAAACTGTTACATAGAGGGATACAAAATATAAACAACAACCCTTCAATGACTAAAAGCATTCACGGATTGAACCCTTGACTATGTCTCAATCTTCAATATATAACGCCCTTGGATTTGATATGAAGGGAATATCTCCAGAGGGCAAGTGACCCATGTGCAAAAAATCTTTCCGCTTTGATGCACGGAAACTGGCTTCCGTATGCATGGAACACAAAACAAAGGCCAAGAGATTTCTTGTCACTGTCTACTTCAAAGGAGAACGTATTCGCAGAGCAACAAATCTTGACGGGGAAACGTTAACAACCTTTGCCCAGGCTTACACACTCCTGAATCAAGCAGAAACAGAGAAACGAAACAAACGGTTCGATCCGAAGAGATGGAAAAGCAGGGTTAAAATCCCTGCCTCTCCGCCATTCATATTTAATAATATCAATATTTTATAAAATTTATTCTGCTTAAAAAACGCCAGTAACTATGCCAGCTATTTACAGGAAAGTAAATAGTACCTTACAAAAATAATCTCCCGTCACTATATTCATCAGTAATTATATGTAATTTTGCTACAAGCGCTTGCAACGACTATTCGAGCTGAAGGGGGAGCTAATGGTATTTGATTGCATTTGCGTGAGGGTCCTAAGATCACTATTATGACACGATCCATATTCTTCAATGTAGAACGGTAGATTGAATAACCTACACCCCTCTGAGATGTTATAAAAACTTCAAGACCCAATTAAGACCGAAAAGGGTAACAGAGAACAAATATGGCAAATTTTTGTCGCTTAACGACAACGCCTATTACTCTTAGCCCATTCGTATAATTTACAATTTCCATACTGCACGCCTTCAGAACGTCACTGTGCGTCCACGGGTGGTATTGCCCATGAGCAAATATGCGTCCCCCCTATAGTATGTGCTTCTGCAAAACCAGGTTTGAAGCAGATAGCCTTATTCAGGTATTCAATAACCTTTTTTGGATATGCTTTATTATGCCTGCCGGCGGTATATCGAGGAATATGGCACGGTCTGAACTTGGAAATTAGTAATACAAAGGAAATGAACAATACCCTTTCGATAATGGGTGAGTTTCTCAGGTTCTTGTACAAAAGCGAAAACTTTTCTGTAATGCTCGTCAAAGTGGTAAAGATCGTTGAGAAGGGTTCCGGCCTCAACGGGAATTGCCCGGCAGCAGGCAATACCATTGCCTGTGTAGGGTCGATTCCAGAGGGATTCTTCTATGATGGTGTAAAGCACATCATTGCCGGAAAGTGGACAAACACAAAATACGGGTTTCAGCTAAAGATAGAAAAGATCGATATCATTGAACCTCACGGCAAGGCAGAGATAATCAGGTTCCTTTCATCCGGTCTTATTAATGGTATCGGCCCTGTAACGGCGCAGAGGATCGTGGAATGTTTCGGGAAGGATACCCTTGAAGTCCTGGACGGCAACCCTCAGGCAATATTGCAGGTGAAGGGCATCGGGCAAATCACCTCTGAAAAGATCATGTCCTCGTGGAAAGAACAGAGAGACATCGCGGATCTCATCACAACACTCTGTTCATACGGGCTTACGGTAACGTATGCAAAGAAGGCGCTCAAAGCGTTTGGTTCATCCGCAATTGAAAAGATCAGGGAAAACCCCTACATCTTAACAGAAATCCGGGGTGTAGGATTTTTGAAAGCGGATGTTATAGCAAAAGAATTAGGAATTAAGGATGCCCATCCCGCACGCATGACAGCAGGGATAATGTACTGCCTTGATAACGCAACATTCAAAGAGGGTCATTGTTACCTCACCGAATCGGAACTGCTGAAGCGGGCCTGCGAGATACTGCAACTCGACGGGATAATCATCTCCGATCACCTTCATGAAAACAGGTTTGACAATCTTGTGCTTACCCACGATTGCGTGTATCTCAAACGGATATACAATGCAGAGCGATATGTCGCGGGCAGAATAAACAGGATGGCATATGAGCAATCCATGATACAAAAAGAAGTCATAGATAAGATTATCAACGAGTTCACTTGCCTGACTGAAGAACAAAGGAGCGCTGTCAAATCGGCATTGTTGAAGAAACTCTCCGTCCTTGCCGGATTACCGGGAACAGGAAAGACATACTCGTTGTTGAGCCTGATACAGATACTTGAAAAGTTGCAGATTTCTTACGGCATAGCAGCGCCGACAGGTAAGGCTGCAAAGAGGATCTCCGAGGTTACAGGCAGGGAAGCAAAGACAATACACAGACTCCTTGAAGCCAAATTTGACGGCGCATCTCTGAGGTTCAAAAGAAACGAGTCAAACCCTTTGTCAGCCGGCTTCGTCATTATAGATGAAATGTCCATGACCGACATACTCCTTATGGAATCGCTCTTAAAGGCGATACGGGGTACCTGCCTCGTCCTGGTAGGCGATTACAACCAGCTTCCATCTGTGGGACCAGGGCGTGTCCTGAAAGATATGGTCGAACACAGCCTCTGCACGGTGAATGTTCTTACGAAAATACAGAGACAGGCAGAGGATTCGAATATTGTCAGGGCAGCTCACTGTATACATGCGGGAGAGACGATACAACATCTGGTGGGTTCAACAGATTTAATTTTTATAAACGAGGTTGATCCTCTGGACATCAGGGAGAGGATTGTTGAAGCGGTCAGTTCACAGGTGTATTCACCGATGGAAAAAACCCAGGTTCTCTCTCCTATGAAAAAGGGGACTACCGGAACAAAGGAACTGAATACCGCCCTGAGAAACACTATGCGAAATCATAATCTTGCGATGCTCAAAAAGGATCACAGGGTTAAGGAATTATTGACAGATGGCATTATTGAGGTTGGCGGATTTTTACCTGGCGACAAGGTTATACAGGTAGAGAACAACTATGAAAAAGAGGTATTCAACGGAGAGATCGGATACGTGGCAAAAAACGACAGCGAAGAGAGAAAGGTATCCATCCTCTTCGATGACAGGATCGTTGATTACGAAGAATTTGAACTTGACCAGGTTGATTTTGCCTATGCGCTCACTGTTCATAAGTTTCAGGGGAGCGAAGTCCCTTGCGTTGTCATG
>CAYMTB010000226.1:0-5810 GCA_964393225.1 uncultured Syntrophorhabdaceae bacterium | reverse complement strand
GTATGAGAAAGGGTGTAACAGTATTGTATTTTGTTGGAAATAGTTGCAAAAAGACTTGACCGATTGTATACACTGTAGTATTAAATATCCAGACTCATTAAAACTTCCCAAGAAGGGCCAAAAATGCCGGACTCTAAGAAGAAAAAACCCCCGAACATTGATATTTTTAAAGCATGGTGCAAGGCATGCGGGATATGTGCTGCGTTTTGCCCCGCAGGCGTCCTCGCCCGTGATGAAGCCGGTTACCCATACGTGAAAGAACCTGATAAATGTATCGGTTGCGGATGGTGCGAGATACGGTGCCCGGATTTTGCGATAACCGTTCAGAAAAAAGATAAAAAAGACAGAGTAGGAAACGCAGGAGAAAACATTGAAGAAGAAGGCAAAGAAGGAACTGCTGCTTCAGGGCAATGAGGCTATCGTAGAAGGTGCGCTGCGGGCCGGTTGCCGTTTTTTTGCAGGCTACCCTATAACTCCGGCAACAGAAATATCAGAACTGTTATCAGTAAAACTTCCCCGGGCTGACGGTACCTTTATACAGATGGAAGATGAGATTGCGAGCATGGGTGCTATTATAGGCGCCTCACTCGCGGGCGCGAAGTCCATGACAGCAACAAGCGGTCCGGGCTTTTCCCTCATGCAGGAAAATCTGGGCTATGCAGTCATAGCAGAGGTTCCATGTGTTATTGTGGATGCCATGCGTGCGGGACCAAGTACCGGATTACCCACATCGCCCGCACAGAGCGATGTTATGCAGGCCAGGTGGGGTACGCACGGCGATCACCCGATCATTGTTTTGTGTCCATCCACAGTAAGAGAATGCTACGACATTACCATTACGGCCTTTAATATGTCAGAGAAGTTCAGAACGCCTGTTATCATTCTCGTTGATGAGGTGGTGGCGCACATGAGGGAAAAAATATCCCTCTCAGACGATGAAGAGATTGAGATATTCAACAGGGTAAAGCCGACAGTCCCGCCTGAATGGTATATTCCATACGAGGATACCCCGAGAGGTGTGCCTGCCATGGCGAACTTCGGTGAAGGCTACCGTTATCATGTTACGGGATTGACTCACGATGTGAGGGGTTTCCCGACATCGAGACCCGATGAAATAGATCCCTTTATAAGGCGTTTATTCAGAAAGATCAGCCAGCACTTTGCTGAGATGCAGATTGGTGAGTTTTTCGAGACGGATGATGCTGAAACCACCATTATTGCCTATGGGTGTGTAGCTCGATCCGCAAAAAAGGCTGCCAGGGATGCAAGAGCCAAGGGACTCAAGGTAGGTGCTTTAAAGATGAATACCTTATGGCCTTTTATGAGAACTGCTGTTGAAAAGGTGCTCCAGACCTCAAAGACAATCATTGTGCCGGAGATGAACATGGGGCAGATGTCAAGAGAGGTAAAACGGGTAAATAAGACTGATGCAAGAGTTTTCACTATAAATAAAGTGGACGGCACAATCATTACCCCTGAAGAGATTTTAAGCAAGATCAAGGAGGTCTACTAATGGCTGAAGTGACCAAATTGATCCACAAATATCTGCGGCATGATAAGAAATTTCCCCATGTCTGGTGTCCGGGGTGCGGTATCGGAATTATGCTCGGTTCTCTCATCAGGGCTATTGACGAATGTGGTTACAATAAAGATGAGGTTGTACTTGTTTCGGGTATTGGGTGTACGGGCAGGCTGCCAGTGTATGTGGACTTCAATACACTCCATACGACCCATGGACGTGCCCTTACCTTCGCAACGGGTGTGAAGCTTGCCAAACCCGGGCTGAAGGTGATTGTAGTTATGGGGGATGGTGATGCCGTTGCAATAGGCGGAAACCACTTCATCCATGCTGCGAGGAGAAACGTTGATATTTCGACGGTTATCCTTAATAATAGCGTATACGGTATGACCGGAGGCCAGTACTCTCCGACAACACCCTACGGAATGAAAACCACAACATCCCCGTATACAAATGTTGAGCAGTCTTTTAAAATATCGGAGCTTGCTGTTACAGCAGGGGCAACCTTTGTAGCCAGGGGCACGGTGTATCATGCCAAGATGCTGGACGGCCTCATGGAAAAGGCATTTCAGAAAAAAGGCTTTTCTGTGGTGGAGGTTATCGGCCATTGCCATACCCAGTACGGGAGACTGAATCGCATGGGTTCCGCTGTAGAGATGATGGCGTGGCAGCGCGACCATGCAGTGACCATTGAAAAGGCTGCCCAGATGAAAGAGGAAGAGATGAAGGATAAGTTCAAGATCGGAGTGCTGATTGATAAAGAACTTCCCGTGTTTCATGAGGAATACGAAAAGGTAAGAAAATGGGCAAAAGGGGCAAAGTAAAACAATTGTGAAAAAGACAGAATTAGAGGAACGGAAGATTAGAGGGTTGGAAGGTTGGCTAAACATCCAAACATCTAATCTTCTAATCATCTCATATTCAAGGACTATAATATGAGCTTTAGATATGATATCCGGTTAAGCGGTTCAGGCGGGCAGGGATTGATCCTTGTAGGTATTATCCTTGCCGAGGCAATGGGTATTTATGATGGAAAATATGTTGCCCAGACACAAAGCTATGGCCCGGAGGCGAGAGGCGGCTCAAGCAAGGCCGAAGTAGTGGTTAGCGATGAAGAGATCGATTACCCTAAGGCCATGCAGCTCGATTTACTCCTTGCCATGAACCAGAAATCATGTGATGACTATTACATGGACCTCAAGCCGGAGGGCATACTTATTGTAGATTCCACATTTGTCAATCAGGTGCCTCTTTCAAAGGCCTTTAGAATTCCTTTCACAAGAATCGCCCGCGAAAATCTGAAAAGGGAGATGGTGGCTAACATCGTTGCCCTTGGGGCGATTGTAAAATTAACAGCTATTGTTACGCCAAGGGCTGTGGAAACGGCTGTCCTGGCACGGGTGCCGAAAGGCACAGAACAATTGAACCGCGATGCCCTAAAGGCAGGCATGAACGCTGCCATGAAAGCCCGCAAGGCCGTAATGCCCCATATGCTGAGTGAGCGGGTAGATGAAGATACATGAGTTTCAGGCAAAACAGCTATTTAACTCCTACAATATTCCTACCCCGAAAGGTCAGGTAGTCACGTCCGCAGAGGAAATACCTCAGGCAATTAAAAATGCAGGGATTTTCCCTCTTGTTCTCAAGGCGCAGGTCCATGCCGGAGGCAGGGGCAAGGGCGGAGGCATAAAGATTGTTCATTCAGTTGAAGAAGCAATACATGTTTCTTCAAAGCTTCTCAGGAAAACATTATTTACTCCGCAGACCGGAGAAGAGGGGAAACCCGTAAACCACCTCGTGATAGAAGAAGTGCTCCATGTAGCGAAGGAAATATACCTGGGTATTGCGGTAGACAGGATAAAGGCCTGTATCACAGTACTGGCAAGCTCTGAAGGCGGCATGGAGATTGAGAAGATTGCAGCCGATTCACCTGAAAAACTCTTTATTGAAAATGTTGATCCAGGTATCGGATTGAGACCCTTCCAGGCTAATAGGATATTCTTTTCTTTAGGGTTAGACCCATCGCTCTCAAGGAAAATGAGCGGGATCATTTTAAACTTATACCGCCTTTTTATTGATAAAGATTGTTCGCTTGCAGAGATAAACCCGCTTGTCGTCACAGAGGGGGGCGATCTTATCGCCCTTGATGCCAAGATTAACGTTGATGACAATGCACTGTACCGTCATCCCGATATAGCATCCTTAAGGGACCTTGGTCAGGAAAACTCATTAGAGGTGCAGGCGTCAAGATATAACCTGAACTATATCAAACTGAAAGGGAATGTCGGCTGCATGGTAAATGGAGCCGGTCTTGCCATGGCAACCATGGATCTGATAAAACATGTCGGCGCGGCGCCGGCCAATTTCCTCGATGTCGGCGGAGGCGCTACCTCTCAGATGGTCACCGAAGGCCTGAAAATATTGCTTTCTGACTCCGATGTCAAGGTGATTTTTATAAACATTTTCGGCGGTATACTTCGCTGCGATGTCCTCGCCAAAGGTGTTGTTGAGGCGGCTCGCCAGCTCGATATAAAGCTACCTATGATTATCAGGCTCGAAGGAACAAACGTAGAACCGGGCCGTCAGATATTTGCCGAATCGGGTCTCTCATTCACTGTAGCGAGCGGGATGGGGGATGCAGCGGAGAAGGTGGCGGAAGCGCTAAAGAGCGTATAGCGTGGAGCGTTGAGTGCCCACTGATTACGTGTTACGAATTACGATTCACGAGGAATAAATGAGCATCATAGTTGATAAACATACGCGCGTAGTTGTTCAGGGTATAACCGGCAACGAGGGTGCATTCCATACTCGGCAGATGGTGGAGTATGGAACGGATGTTGTTGGAGGGGTTACCCCTGGCAAGGGTTCGCAAAAGTTCGAAGGCATTCCCGTTTTTAATACAGTAAGGGCAGCGGTAGACGCAACCGGCGCCAATGCATCAGCAATTTTTGTACCGCCCCCGTTTGCTGCTGATGCTATTCTGGAAGCAGTTGAAGCGGGTATAGAGGTCGTTGTCTGTCTCACAGAAGGTATTCCTACTTTAGATATGATTGCTGTGCGGCATTATATGAAAGATAAAAAGGCTGTCCTCATTGGTCCCAATACGCCGGGTATCATTTCTCCGGGCAAGTGCAAGATCGGTGTTATGGCAGGGTATATTCATAAAGAGGGTAATATAGGGATTATTTCCCGAAGCGGCACCTTAACCTATGAAGTAGTAGACCAGCTTACGAAACGCGGGATAGGGCAGTCAACCTGTGTAGGCATAGGAGGAGATCCTGTTATTGGTCTCAAATATGTTGACCTTCTCGAGATGTTTGAAAATGATAAAGATACTGATGCTGTTGTGATTATTGGTGAAATTGGCGGTCAGGCCGAGGAACACGCTGCAGAATATTTCAAAAAATTCATGAAAAAACCCGTTGCGGCATTTATTGCAGGGGTAACAGCACCGTCGGGAAGACGTATGGGCCATGCAGGCGCAATTGTATCCGGTGGGGTAGGGGACGCTGCTACAAAGATAAGGACGCTCGAAGCGGTGGGCATTACTGTCGTCAAAAGCCCTGCCGAAATAGGGCAGACAGTAATGAACGTAATTCGCCGATGTAAGTGATACCAGCTTTTGCTATCATAGACCATACCATATTAATATATATAAAAATTGTTTGTTTCTAAAAAACTTGATTGCAGCAAGAAGCAGGGTTTACCCTGACAAATTCTTTAACCGATCTTGTCGAAGATGCCGTCAAGGAAGACATTCTGAACAGGTTTGTCCAGCCAGCTAATCTTCCATGAAGTGACGGTCTTCGTTTCCTTATCAAAACTATAGTCTACACGGGCCGAAGCTCTCATGCCGGAGGTCACCCCTGACAAAACAGTCATCATGTGTCGCTCGTGTTCCGCTTCAGTCAGTACCAGAACGTCAGAAGTATTCTCCTCTAACGCCTTCTCTCTGATTCTTCTGATGAGTCCGTCTTTTTGGAGTTCATTTTTAAAGGAGAGGGATACCACCTTCATGGTGCCGTCCGTATACACAAAAAATGCTGCCGGCCGGATTTTTCCCATAGAAGCCAGGTCGCTTTTCGCCCTGTCAGCTGCCCTTTCAACGATACCCTTAAAGGCATCGGACAAATGAGGCGGAATATACATTCCGCGATTGGTACTTGAGGCGGCGGGGGAAGTAGCAGGGGTGCCCGTGGGTGATAGAGGGACGTGTGGCCGGGATTTATCCGCCGCGTTAACCCTTCCTCTCCTTCTCCTTGACATTTGTATTAATTATACACCATAAAAT
>CAYMTB010000225.1:0-5813 GCA_964393225.1 uncultured Syntrophorhabdaceae bacterium | reverse complement strand
CCTTCGGGCAGAGTATAAATTTAATATATTCGCCCGTCAGGGCTGAATATTTGATAGGCGGAAATGTCTCCGGCTATCAAAATAATTGCTCACCAGCAGTTGTCCGCAGTTGTCCGCCTTTGTCAAGCGCAAGCGGGCGGCAAAATAAATATAGAGATTTTGGCAAAACCGAAACAACGGACAGGGGGCAGGAATGAGTCTTCCAGTTCCCTCACTGGAGGTTAAAGTCGAGTGTTATGAAGGACCTCTCTCCGTCCTTATTACACTTATCAAGAAAAACAAGGTAAGCATCTGGGATATACCACTCTCTCTCATTACCGAAAGGTTTCTTGAATATGTAGACTTTGTTCAGGAAATGAATTTGAGAATTGCTGAAGATTTTATTGATATGGCATCGCTCCTCATTTATATAAAGTCAAAGATGCTTCTTCCCGCGCACGAGACAGATAATGAATCCGATCCGAGGGAAGAACTTGTTGAGAGAATTATAGAATATGAAAAAATACGCAGTATGGCAGAAAAAATAGATGGCCTTCCTTTGCTGTACAGGGATACCTTTTGCAGGGAGCAGAAATCCATTGACGGTGACACAGACTTTGATTTACTCCATCTCTGTACTATCTTCTTTGAGTTGATAAAAACCAGGGAAGAAAAGTTTATAGTTATAAGGGAGATTAAACCCACACTCGAAGAGAAATTGGCAATGCTGAAAACCGTACTCGATTCAGCAGGCCTTTTTGTGTGGAATATAAAAGAACAGACAGAGCACGCTGAAAAAATAGCAACAGTACTCGGGATGCTCGAACTGACCAAGATAAAGGTTGCAACAATTTCTCAGAGGAAACCATTCGGGAAGATAGTTTTGAAGAAAAGAGATAATGAAACCCGTAACGCGCAACTCCAGCCTGCACCGCAAGCGTCTTGGCGGACAGGCGTAACGCGCAACGGAGAGAATAAGGAGTAACAATGGCACGTTCAAAGATAAAAATAGCTTTTTTAGTAATGTTTATTATTATTATCGTCAGCTTTTTTATATCCCTGGCGATAGGGGTTTCCGGCAGGGCGTTCGGGGAAAAGATCGGTGTTGTTGAGATAGAAGGGGTTATTGCAGACTCGAAAGATATTATGGAAGACATCGTAAGATTCAAAGAAGACGAGACCATTAAAGGGGTGATCCTCAGGATAAACTCTCCTGGCGGGTCAGTTCCTCCCAGTCAGGAGATATTCGAAGAGGTAAAAAAGCTGAGAGAGAAAAAGAAGGTATATGTCTCTATGGGCACAGTCTGTGCCTCCGGGGGTTATTACATTGCCACAGCAGGGGAAAAGATTTTTGCGATGCCCTCTACGATTACCGGCAGCATCGGTGTAATCATGGAGCAGGTGGTTATCGAAGACCTCCTGAAGAAGATCGGCCTGCAGCCCAATACCATGAAAGCGGGCGATTTTAAAGACGTGGGATCACCTTTCAGAAAGATGAAGGCAGGAGAAAGGGAATATTTCCAGGAAATACTAAATACGATTCATACACAATTTATTAATACCGTGGCAACTGAAAGAAAAATACCGATGGACGCTGCAAAAAAACTATCCGACGGAAGGATCTATCTGGGCCAGCAGGCAATGGACTTGAAACTTATAGACCGGATAGGCACATTCTACGATACAGTGGATGATATGAAAAATGCCCTGAATATAAAAGGAAAACCCGTACTTGTTTATGGTAAGCGGCCTTTCTCCCTCCTTAAATGGCTTATCTCCTCCGTCTCCCAGGAGCTCTCATTCCGACAGCTTTCTTCACCATTCAAATATATCATGGCGCCTTGAGGAGGTACCCATGAAACATGCAATCCGTCCGGGCTGGTGGTATCCCCACGGGGCTATGGTAACCTCTGGCGGGGTTAATTTTTCTATCGCCACCGGCTATGCCGCTTCTGCAGAACTGCTTCTTTTTGAGCATGCCGACAGCCCTGAACCCTATGAGGTTATTCAGCTTGATCCTGATATTCACCGGACATTTTTTTTCTGGCATGTTTTTGTGGAAAAACTGCCTGCCGGTATCCACTATGCGTGGCGTATTGACGGACCTGACGATACCCGCACAACCGGTTTCCGTTTTGACGGAAAAAAGGTCCTCCTCGATCCCTATGCACGCGCTGTAACCCACTCATTGTGGGACAGGAAGTGCGCGAGTCAGTCAGGGGATAACTCCGGGTGTTCGATGCGATGCGTGATTCCTCCTGACAATGACTATGACTGGGGAGGAGATAAGCCTGTCAATCGTCTTTCTCAAACAATGGTCATCTATGAGATGCATGTCGGGGGTTTCACCAGACACCCTTCATCACATGCAGCATATCCGGGAACTTTTAGCGGTATCACAGAAAAGATTCCATACCTCAAGGCCCTGGGTATCACTCATGTTGAGCTTATGCCTGTCATGGCCTTTGATGAGCAGGCTGTCCCTGAGAATGTTGCAAACCTTGGATTGAAGAATTACTGGGGTTACAACACGCACAGTTTTTTTTCACCCCATCCAGGTTATTGCATAACCCCGGAGCAGGGAACTCATCGCCGGGAGTTCCGGGATATGGTAAAGGCATTGCATATGGCAGGTATAGGCGTAATCCTTGATGTAGTCTTTAATCATACAGCCGAAGGTGGTGCCGACGGACCTACCATCAGTTTCAAAGGCCTTGGCAACGACATTGCATACCACCTCGACCCTGATGATCGAAGCATCTACCTTGATTACACCGGTTGCGGAAATACATTGAACTGCAACCACCCCCTTGTGTGCAACTTTCTCATTGAGTGCCTTGAATACTGGGTTCGGAAGATGCATATAGACGGCTTTCGTTTTGACCTTGCCAGCGTACTCATACGGGGTGAAGGCGGGAACCCTGTCGAACATGCACCTGCAGCCTGGAATATCCAATTGTCAGATGTTTTGGTCCATACGTATATTATTGCAGAGGCATGGGATGCTGCAGGACTCTATCAGGTCGGCAAATTTCCTGGTTTTCGCTGGAAGGAATGGAACGGGAGATATCGTGATGTAATCCGTCGTTTTGTTCGCGGAGAAAAAGGGCTTATCAACGAAGTTGCAACCCGCATAGGAGGGAGCAGCGATTTCTACGAACACGAAGGCCGCCTGCCCACCAACAGCATCAACTTTATTACCTGTCATGACGGGTTCACATTATATGACCTTGTCAGCTATGATGAAAAACATAATGATGCAAACGGTGAAAACAACTTAGACGGCATGAATGACAACCTGAGCTGGAACTGCGGTTTTGAAGGAGAGGCGGATAACCCCGCTATTCGTTCATTCCGTAAGCAGCAGGCAAAAAACTTTATGGCAATACTCTTTCTCAGTCAGGGAATTCCAATGATACTTTCCGGAGATGAGGTTTTACGCACACAGCAGGGCAATAATAACTGTTATTGCCAGGACAACGAACTGAGCTGGTTTAATTGGACCCTCGCGGAAGAAAATCAAGACATGTTGCGTTTTGTGTCTGAATTGATAGCATTTCGTAAAAGGCACCCATCGCTCATGCGAAAAAGGTTTCTCACAGGAAAGAAAAAGGGGGACAATAGCCTGCCCGATATTGTCTGGCATGGGACAAGACTCAATGAGCCTCCCTGGAACGATCCGGAAGCAAGAATCCTTGCATTTACACTCAGTGCAGCAGGAGACACCGAAGGAGACTTCCACATCATCCTGAACATGTCCGATGATGCCGTAGAAATGCCCCTGCCGCAGTTTCCAGGATTTGCATGGTATATGGCAATTGACACCTCCCTGCCATCGCCCCGAGATATTGTAAAACCCGAACATCAACTACAGGCTGCCGCACATGTCTATTCATCAGCGCCGCACAGCGTTGTTGTTTTTGAAAATAAATCATTCATTCAGGGGGAAATATATCATGCTTAACAAGATAAACCCGACCTTAACAACAGCGTGGAAGGGGCTCGAGTCCCACTTTGATGTGATGAAAAAGATACACATGAAGGATATGTTTAAAGATGATCCGGAAAGATTTCAGAAATTTTCTCTTCGTTTCAAAGATATGACAGTGGATTACTCGAAAAATATCATCAACCAGAAAACAATAAATCTTCTCCTTGAGCTTGCCGTTGAATGCAGATTAAGCGATGCCATCGAAAAGATGTTTACCGGAGATATAATCAACGAGACGGAAAAGAGAGCGGTCCTCCATGTGGCCTTGCGAAACCGTTCAAATACCCCTATTTATGCAGATGGGCAGGATGTTATGCCGGAAGTAAATGCAGTATTAAACCAGATGGAACGATTTTCAGAAAATGTTATCTCAGGACAGTGGAAGGGCTATACAGGCAAAGTCATCACTGATATTGTGAATATCGGCATCGGCGGCTCGGATATGGGACCCAGCATGGTCGCTGAAGCATTGAAACCTTACTGGAAAAAGCACATACAGGCGCATTTTGTTTCTAATATTGACGGAACACATATCGTCGAAACCCTGAAAAATGTGTCACCGGAAACGACGCTCTTCATGATAGCTTCGAAGACATTTACCACGCAGGAAACCATGGCGAATGCGCATACTGCACGGGAATGGTTCCTCGACTCGGCAAAAAGGGATGAATATATAAAACATCATTTTGTTGCCATTTCAACAAACGAAAAAGAGGTAATAAAATTCGGCATAAATCCGGCAAATATGTTCAGGTTCTGGGACTGGGTAGGCGGCAGGTATTCAGTCTGGTCGGCAATAGGATTATCTATTGCATGCACAATAGGTTTCAAAAACTTTGTTGAGCTTCTTGAAGGCGCCCACGCCATGGATAGACACTTCAGAGAAACACCCTTTGAGAGAAATATACCGGTGATTCTGGCGCTGGTAGGCATCTGGTATAATAATTTTTTTGGCGCCTGGACCGAGGCGATCCTCCCTTATGATCAGTATCTTCAAAGATTTCCGGCATATTTTCAGCAGGGGAACATGGAGAGTAACGGTAAATCAATAGATCGCTCGGGCAATGAGGTCACCTGCCAGACAGGCCCAGTCATCTGGGGTGAACCAGGGACAAACGGGCAGCATGCCTTTTTTCAGCTCATTCACCAGGGCACAAAACTGATCCCATGCGATTTTCTTGCGCCTGCCATAAGCCATAACCCTATTGGTGAACATCACATGATACTGCTCTCAAATTTTTTTGCCCAGACGGAAGCCCTCATGAAGGGAAAACCGGAAGAAGAGGTGTGTGAAGAACTCAGGCAGTCAGGAGAAAGTGATGAAGAAATAAAACGGATGGCCCCCTTCAAAACATTCAAAGGCAACAGACCTTCGAACACACTGCTATTCACGAAGGTAACGCCGGCAACGTTAGGAAGTCTCATAGCCATGTATGAACATAAAATTTTTGTTCAGGGTGTAATATGGGACATCTTCAGTTTTGACCAGTGGGGCGTTGAGCTGGGTAAGCAGCTCGCAAAAAAGATACTTTCCGAGATGGCCGATAACAGGCAGACAGCATCACATGATTCATCTACAAATGCATTGATAAACACATATAAGAAGCTGAGAAGATAAACACTCCTTATTAAGTTGTATGCAAAAACCTTGGTTTTCTCGTTTCAAGAGGGTTATCCTGTTTTGCTGAAGTCCAGTTTACCGGTCACAAGATAGATAATGTCTCTGAAGCACGTATAATACCAACTCTCCATCAATTGCTAACCAAATTGCCTGATAGCGGGAGCACACATCCCCTCGCACTTCCGCACTACTCTCCCGACCATTGTAGGGCTTGCATCGCTT
>CAYMTB010000224.1:0-5838 GCA_964393225.1 uncultured Syntrophorhabdaceae bacterium | reverse complement strand
CAAGAATTCTTTTCTTAATTCTCCTGCAATTTTAATTAATTTGCAAGCCGCCCAATGTTCTGCACTCAACTTTTAACATCAAACTTTGAACAGTTTTTTTACCTTTTACCTCCAGCCTTCAGCCTATCTCTTTTCCTTTCGCTATTCACTGACAACTATTCGCTGATCAAAGCTTCTTCAGCGCCACGTTAGCTGCCACAAGAATGGGGTCCCATACCGTTGCAAAAGGAGGGGCATAACCGAGGTCAAGCCGCGACACGTCCTCGATGGTCATCTTCCCGTACAGGCAGGCAGCGAGTGTATCAATCCTGTGCGCAACCCCCTCTTCACCGGCCATCTGCGCGCCCAACAGTTTCCCCGTCCCCTTTTCCACCACATAGGTAACAATGATGGGCTTACCGGACGGATAGGCACTGCTTCTCGACCTTCCCTTCACCGTAGAAACCAGGAAGTTATATCCTTCACGCTCCGCTTCCGCGGATGTAAGACCTGTACGGGCTACTTCGAGGTCAAAAATCTTTGTCACTGCTGTACCAACTACCCCCTCGAAGACATGGTTCGCCCCTGCTGCATTCTCTCCGGCGATCCTTCCCTGCTTGTTCGCCGTGGTGCCAAGGGGGATGTACACTTTTTTTCCTGTTACGGTCTGAACTGCTTCCGCACAATCACCGGCAGCATAGACATCCGGTATGTTTGTGCGGAGGTATTCGTCAACCTTTATGGCCCCGTTCGCACCGAGTTCAATCCCTGCCTCTTTTGCAAGTTTGGTGTTCGGGCGCGCGCCGATGGACAGCAGCACGAAATCTGCTTCAAATTCGCCTTTATCGGTAATGACCTTTGTCACCTGTCCGCTTTGTCCTTTAAAACCTTCAACAGATGTTTCCCTGTAAAGCTTCACCCCCTCAGCATGTATCTTTTCTTCCACAATTGTGGTAATGCTCGTATCCATCGTGCCCAGAACACGGTCCATCTTCTCGATAACAATGACTTCAACGCCCCTTTTTCTCAATGACTCGCACATCTCCATACCTATGTAGCCGCCGCCCACGATAACCGCCTTCATGGCACGCCTTTCAGCCCCGAAACGGTTGACATAAAGGCACTCCGGCGAACCCACGCAGACCTGGAAGGAACCCCAATCATCGATAAATTTTTTGATCTCTATGCCGTCAACAAGCGTTCTGATCGTAAAGACATGCTGTAAATCAATACCGGGAAGGGGCGGCACAACAGGCAGGCCTCCTGCTGCAATGATCAGTTTGTCGTAGGAGATAGACGTTTCAATGCCCTTTTCAAGATCCTTTACGCGAATCTCTTTTTTGTTGAAATCGATCGCGACTGCCTCATGGCGAAGCATAACCCGTATATCACGCTCTTCCTCAGCAACCTTCGGCGTAAGTGAAATAAGCTGATTGAAATCTTTCACATCGTCAGATATGTAATACGGCAGGCTGCAGGCGCCGTACGATATAAAGTAATCTTTTTCCAGTACAATGGCTTCGGCATCCGGTTTCATCCGTTTGTAACTGCTCGCCGCGCTCATGCCCGCCGCAACCCCGCCTATCACTAAAAGTCTTTCTCTATTTTCCATAATTGACCTCTTGTCTCCAGCGTTTAACTGCTCATTTTAAAGCATTTCCATGTGCCTCTTTTCCTTTCCACTATCCGCTGAACGCTCTATGCTAAACGCTATTAAAGCGCTTTCTTCTCGAACCACCTGAACATGAAAATACCGCCGGCAACAAAGATGACGATAACAATCCAGTGATTTATTCCTAAAACCTGAGGGATAGTGATCTTTCCGAAATCTCCCCATTTCAATACAGTATTCTTGAGCGCCGGATACATTTCTGCAAATACGGCAGCGCCGGCAAGCATGCCGAGGATACCCCATACGGCATCCCACCTTCCTTCACCCAATGCGCCTATTTGGGTTCCAGGGCAGTAACCGAGCAGGCCCCAGCCGATACCAAAAATAAGGCCTCCAATGATGTTCCCGCCGAGAACTGTCGGTTTTATGGAGAGTTTAGCCATACCGAGGTCTTTTAAAAGGTAGACCCCCACCATTGCCACAAGTATCGTTGTAAACATAAATTTCACGATGGTCATATCAATGAGGCGAAGCGCCCCGATCTGTTTGTCATACCGGATAACACGCCCTTTCTGTAGCAGAAACCCGAAGACTATGCCTGTTATTAATCCATAGATAAGCTCACTCATGCTTTGTCACCTCCTCTGTAAAGGATACTGGCAACAACAACACCGCCGACGAAGAAACATATTAATGAAATATACCCGCTTACCGCTAACTGGAGCGAACCGCTCAGTCCATGACCGCTCGGTCACCCGTCCGCGAGGCGCGCACCGAACATGGCAATGGCGCCGCCTGCAAATGCCGCAATAGCCCTTTTCCCTTTGTCGGGTCCGAAACGAGTCTCCCACATGGTCGGTACAGCCTGCCACCGGAAGCTCCTGGAAGTGGTCGATGCAATGACGGAGCCGACAAAAATACCTATGACAAAGAGAAACTGCCAATCGATTTTCGGAAGTTCCTTCTTGAAATACTCCATCCCGGCAACCCGTTCCGCATTGAACACCTTTTCGATATATCCGGCAGAACGGACAAAGGTAGTTGATGTCCCCACATACTTGCCGGTAAACCATACAGAGAGCACAAGGAGCAACCCTGTCAAAGCACCAGCCAGATAGGGGTTCCAGCCTCTTGGTTCCTGTTTGTCATCCATAGAGCGCCTCCTCTTTTAATAAGATCGTGATACGTAACCGCAAGAAACGCATGTGCATAGTATTGAACGCATAGCTTACAGCACAGATTCATTCTATACATTCTACAGCAAGCAGCGAGAAAAGTGTTAAGAAAAGTTGACACAGGCGAGGGGCATTTCATATACTCCCTGCAAGGTCGAAACAACAGAACACAGAGGTTGTTATCATATACAGGAGATATACATGGCCTTCAAAATACATTATTCTTTCATCTATGGAATCCTGTTGTCTCTTGCACTCATCTTCGGAGGCGACCGGGCGATGAGCGCTCCTCTTCATTCCGCATCATATGCAGATCCCGGGAATCAGGAGTCCCTTCTTAAATGGAAACCGAAAATAGATGAGATTGTCCGTTCTGCCTTTGAATCGGAACGCACCGCAGGTATTGTAGTGGGTGCAGCAGAGGGAAACAGCAAATTCTTTATTGGGTATGGCAGCACAAACTTAAGGGGCGGCAAGATACCGGACGAGAATACGATTTTTGAGATCGGCTCTGTCACCAAAGTATTCACCGGCATCATGCTTGCGAAAAAGGTTCTGGAACATAAGGTGGCCCTTGATGATCCTGTCCGGAAATTATTACCGGCCTACTTTCGTATACCAAAATTAGGCGACAGAGAGATAACGCTGCTTGATCTTTCCACCCATTATTCCGGACTTCCCAGGATACCGACAAATATGAACCTCGAATACATTGTCAACCCTTACAAGAACTATACCGGGTATAAAATGCGCGAATTTTTGGCAGGCTACCAGCTTCCCCGGGAACCGGGAACAGTATGGGAATACAGCAACCTCGGTGTAGGGCTTCTCGGCTATGTGCTCGGGGTCAAATCAAACACCACATATAAACGGATGGTCCTGTCGGAGATTTGCGGCCCCTTGAAGCTCAAAGATACCCGTTTCCGTCTCAATGAAGAACAATTATCGCGTTTCGCCCAAGGCTACAGTGCGGATCTTGAGAAGACAGCTCACTGGGATTTTGATGTTATAGCACCTGCCGGTGGACTCCGTTCCACTGCAGCGGATATGCTGAAATTTGCCTCCGCCAACCTCAAAGACAACGGCGCACTCTCTCAGGCGATGGCAATGGCTGCCAGACCGTACCGTAAATCCGGTTTACCGGACAACGACATGGGACTCGGCTGGGTCATCATGAAAAAAGGCAAATTTGATATTATCTGGCATAATGGCGGCACGGGCGGTTTTTCAAGCTTCGTTGCCATCAATAAGGCAAATAATATCACCCTCGTTGTTCTTTCCAACACGTCGGCAGCAACCAGCGGTGTTGTTGATGATATAGCCGGCTCCATCATGAAATGCCTCCTGGGAATGCCATATGAAATACCAAAGTGGCCGAAGGAAATCAAGATTGACCCGAAACTGCTCGACACCTATACAGGCAATTATGAACTCACATCAAAAGGCGATCAGCCATTATCAGGCACAACCGAGAAGGCCCGTCTTACCCTTACGCGCGAAGCAAACAGGATTATCTTCAGCCAGGACCGGAAAGTAATCTACAAGGTTTACCCTGAATCAGAGACACATTTTTTTGCCAAACTTATCCCGCTGACAGTCACATTTTCAAAAGACGCAACAGACCTTGCAGTGCGGATGACTATTCGGGCCGACAAAGAAGAATCGGAGTGGAGGCAGACCCCTGCTCCGCAGGAGAAACGATGAAACATGATGCAACCCCGTCGCTTTCTGACCGGTTGAGCAGCTGCCGGAATACGCTCAAAGAGTTCTTTTACGGTATGACTGTTCACGAGCTGGAAATAGGGTTCAAGAAGGAGAAAAATGATTTAAACAATCTTTTCATGCTCGTGGTCTTTGGAGACCTGGCAGGCCTCCCGCTCCTCCCGCCTTACTACTCAATGAGGCTTTTGCCTTATATCGTTCCCCACATCGCACAATGGAAAAGAAGTGTCCTGCGGGAAAGGGATATCACCGACATCATAACAGCGGATATTTAAACCCGGATTTATCATTAGAATCGCTATCGGTGTCGGATAATCCCCGCAAAATGTTGGATTAGGAATTGATGTTTAGAGGGTTAGAAGTTTAGCGGGTTAGCTAATCATCCGAACTCCTTTACCCCTTAATCCCGACCTCCTTTGCCTCTCGACGGTTTGCTCCGGGGCGGTTTAATTGCGAGGTCAGTTCACGAGCAACTACCCCGACACCTTCCTAAAGGCATATTTGGTATAATCATGGGTGTGACAGTTAAGCGTGAACCTTCAGTTTCATCGTTCCAGGCATCCGGACGGCCACCACTTCCCCTCGAACACAGACCATCCCTGCTGCAGAGACTTCGATTGCCACAGCAACTTTCCGCTTATCGATACTCTTGACCTTCCCCCGCGCCTCAAGCTCTACACCCATTGGGGTTGGGCGGACATAATCAACCTTCAGAGAGGCGGTAACGAAGCGGAGGTTTGGTTCTGTATCCATAGCCCTTCCCTCAAAACGGTACGATGCTGCAGCGGCAGTTCCGGTTCCATGGCAGTCGATGAGAGACGCAATCAACCCGCCGTACACAAAACCCGGTGCTGCCATGTGGCAGGGTTTAGGTGTAAGCCGGGCAACAGACTCCTCTCCTTCCCAGTAGCTTTTGATCTGAAGACCTTCCTGATTCAGGCGGCCGCAGCCGTAACAATGACTTACCTCTTCTGCATAGTAATCCTGAAATGACTTTTCTTCCATATTATCACCGTCCTTTTTTTGGTTCTTCCTTAAGCGTGATCCCTGGCGCGAACCTTTGATCACCAAGCTACTATAGCAGATTGCACATTAATGTGCTACAAACCAAAAAGACTCATTCTATTAAAAAATAACCGACAGCTTGTCTGTATCAAAGTTTTGACAAATCAGCACGCGGCTTGCTATACATTTGCAGATATCAAAGGAGGATGCTATGGATTACGAGAACATTCTTACGAGGATCGGAGACGATTATGTCGGCGAGATCATACTAAACCGGCAGAAACAGTTGAATGCCTTCAATACTGCCATGGCCGGCGAACTGGATGACGCCTTCAACAAATTCGA
>CAYMTB010000223.1:0-5886 GCA_964393225.1 uncultured Syntrophorhabdaceae bacterium | reverse complement strand
ATTTCAAGAAGACTGGTGGAACTCATGGGTGGAAATATCCGGGTAGACAGCGAGGAAAATGCCGGAAGCACATTCTATTTTACTGCCCGGTTCCAGCCCTCGACTATGGATAAAAACGTAATAGCAATGCCTGCTGTGAACTTGAAAAATTTGAGGGTTCTTGTTGTCGATGACAACGCAACAAACCGTTTTATATTGAAAGAGGTGCTTGCGCTCTGGGGTGCCCGTGTAACAGAAGCAGAGAGCGGAGAAGCAGGTCTTGAAAAGATAAAACACTCGCAACTGGCAGGTGATCCTTATAAGCTTGTGCTCCTCGACCACAGGATGCCGGGGATGGATGGATTCGAAGTCGCCGCTAACATTAAAAATGATCCAGGACTAAATAATATGACTGTTATGATGCTCACCTCTGATAACAGGGGCGGCGACATTGCAAAATCAAAAGAACTGGGCGTGTCAGGATACATGGTTAAACCCATTAAACGTTTTGAGCTTGAGGAAGCTATCAGGAAGGCGCTCGGAGAAAAATTGACAGCAGTTGAAATCGTGGAACCATTAAAACCTGACTCAATGGAAGGGCATCAAGCACTCCATGTACTTCTCGTTGACGATTCCCCGGACAATCGGCTTCTTATCCAGGCATATCTCAAAGACAAATCATACGTTGTTGACACAGCGGAAAACGGGCAAATTGCCCTGGAAAAATTCAGGGCAAATAGATATGACATAGTGTTAATGGACATTCAAATGCCCGTAATGGACGGTCATACAGCCACAAAGGAAATGAGAAAATGGGAAATAGATATGGGGTTCAGCCCTGCTCCAATTATTGCACTCACCGCTTATGCCCTCAAAAATGAAATACAAAAAAGCCTTGACGCCGGCTGCGACGGACATTTAACAAAACCGATAAAAAAGGTAACCCTGTTAGAGACATTAAAAAGTTATACCGGCCGCTAATTGCGTATGGAGAATACATACCGGTTGCAAAATGCAAAATATCAAGGTACGATATAATGATGAGTAGCGAAAACAGGGTGCAAAAGATTACCGTTTATATTGATGCGGATTTGATAAGTCTTATCCCGGAATTTCTTGAAAACAGGCAAAAGGACATTATTGTTCTCAAAAAAGCGCTTGAACAGAACGACTACCCTGCCATACAGGCCATAGGTCATAATTTGAAAGGGAGCGGAGGAAGTTATGGTCTCGATACAATAACAGAGATTGGAAAATCACTGGAACAGGCATCAGAGAACAAAAGTGTTACAGAGGTCGGGGAACTTATCGGCAGACTTTCGTCATATCTTGAAAACATTGAGGTTTTAGAAACCAAAAGGAATATGGCCTGCGCTTTTTGCGGAAGACCCTTTCAACCCAGGGCAGATGAAAAATACTGCCCCCAGTGTATCGTGGATAAACAGGAAAAGATCATAGAAAAATCTGAGGAAAAAGCACCCGGAAAAAAGAAACGAGACAAAAAAGTTCTATTGATCATATTCATGCTGCTGTTTGCAGCGGCCTGTGTGGCTGTTCTTATCATTCAGATCCCTAAGATACTTGACGGGGCAAAACCCGGCAAACCCATCAGACAGGGAACATACGAAACAGACAGAACCGCAGATGAATGTATAAAAAACCTCTGGGTAATATCCAAGGCGCTTCAGGAGAATAAGGCTCCCGACTCATCAATCCGCTGTCCCGCTACCAACGAACCTTACAGGATTGAAACAGCAAAAGCATACTGCCCGAATCCTGACAAACATGACCTTAAATCGCTCTCTGTGAGCAAAGAAACAAAAATACCGGAAGCATTGAAGTGATCACGAAACACGAAAACGTTAAAAAGGGGTCGAGGGCTTTTAACTCAAAACTCATGTCACCTTTCACCTTTCACCTTTTACCTTTCACATACAAAGGTTTCAGCGTTATTGAGCTTCTTATCGTCCTGTCAATTATCGGTATCCTTGCGGGGTTAGCCCTTCCTCAGATCATGCACGTACTGCGTGCCCGGCAAGCCACAAACTGTGCAATGCAAAGGATTGAGACACAAAACGCTGAGAGGCAGTTTGTTATTGATTACACCAGGGCAAGCACAAATATTGACGAATTAATCCAGGGAAAATACCTGAGTGCTTATCCGGTATGCCCTGCCGGTGGAGTATACCTCTGGGTTAACGATGCAACAGCCGGCAATCCATTCAGAAACCTTGGATGCTCAATACACTATTTCAAAAGCTCATCGACATCCGGAGGAGGAACGCTCTTCTCAAGCGATTTCAACAATATGACCGGCTTGACCCCTTTAATGGGCAACTGGAGTATCAATAACGGCACACTTACCCCAACCAACGCAGGGGAGAACCGTCTTGCCTTTGGCGATAAAACCTGGAAAGACTACACAATAAAAGTGAATGCGACGCTTAAAAGCGGCGACGGTTATGGTATATATTACCGCGATGATGGAAACCCGAACATAACGGGATACGTCTTCCAATATGATCCAGGGTTAGGAAACAAGTTTGTTGTAAGAAAAGTCGTGGGGGGTCAGCAGCAGAACCCATTCCAGTCGGTTGCCATACCAACCGGTTTTCCCATCTATAATCAGTCTCATGAAATTACCATTACCGTTCAGGGTGACCGGCAAATTATCAAAATAGATAACCAGACGATATTGGATTTTAAGGACACTACCTTCACTTCCGGCATGGGCGGTTTGAGGAGCTGGGGTAATTCAAAGGTGGCCTTTGATAATGCAACGATTACAAAGTAGCAGAAGTCAGCTTCTTAACTTCTGCTTTAATGAAATGGAGGCAAATACTATGACACAGGACAACACCATGACAGAAGGTAAAAGAATCATTGTCCGTATTGATAAAGACCTGGAAGATCTTATTCCGGGCTATATCGAGAACAGGCATAAAGACATCAAATCAATAAGCGCTTCACTTGAAAATGGTGATTTTGAAAACATCAGCATCCTGGGACACAGCATGAAAGGATCTGGCGGCGGTTATGGTTTTGACGAAATTACAACCATAGGGGCATCTATAGAAAAAGCGGCAAAAGAGAATGATGCTGAGGAAATAAAAAGGTGGATCGAAAAGCTATCGCACTATATTGAGAGCGTCGAATTGATATATGGATAAACAGACTACGAAACCTCTTATCCTCAGTATCGACGATGATGCAGATATCAGACGGCTCATTGAACAGATACTGGTCAACAGCGGCTATGAGGTCATAACGGCGGAGAGCGGAAAAAAGGCCCTCCAGTTGATAAATACGTTAAAGCCGGAACTTATCCTCCTTGATGTCATGATGCCGGAGATGAACGGTTACGATTTATGCGCCAGGCTTCAGGAGAATAAGGAAACTGCATATATTCCCGTTATTTTTTTAACAGCCCTCGAAAAAGAACAGGATAAAGCGAAAGCATTCGCTGCCGGTGCTGTCGGTTATATCGCAAAACCAATCCAGCGGAAGGCGCTTGTTGAAATAGTTCAAAAACATTTAAACGTAAAAAACAGGTGGAAAGAATTTGAAAAAACGGCCCCTCCGGAAGGAGCTATTATTACGCCAGCGGTCTTCCTCAATTTTAAGCAATACATCGTTAATGAACTGAAACTCTCCGAGACGGTCAAGGCAAGATTCCTGAACGCAGATCCTTCAATGATTTATCCTGTCCTTTCAAAAGAGGGTATTAGAAGCAGCCAGACAGCAAAGTATATGGCAAAGTTTTTTAAGATTAATTACATGCCGGTCATTGACCCCGACAGTGTTAAGTTAGGGGTATTCCCTGTCCCTTTCTCACGGAGCAATCTGGTAATTCCCCTTGGAGACAGCAATAAAATCCAATCATTCGTACTGAGCAACCCCTTTAACCGGGACCTCCTCGATGTCCTGAAAAAATATGCACATTCCGATCAGATCAGCTTCATCATTACTGAGCCGGAAAACATTGAATCGATCCTGGAATACGGGTCAACGTCGGCAGATAAAAAGATCAGCGCGCTTGAAGAAAAGATAAAGATAACACCGCAAAATGTAAAAAAAACAGACAAGAGCATTGAAGAAGAGATAGAAAAGAAACCTGTCGTTCACATCACCAACACCATCCTTTATACCGCAGTAACAGAAAGGGCAAGCGATATCCACATAGAACCGAAGGAAAATCATACTATCGTAAGATTCAGGATCGACGGAGACATGAGGGATATGTTCTCCTTTAATAATGCCACGGGCGTTATGGTCATAACAAGACTCAAGGCCCTTGGCGGGCTGGATATTACAGAAAGAAGGAAACCCCAGGACGGTGCGGTAGAGGCAACCATAGACAACCGAAAATTCAAGCTGAGATTGGCAACAACTTCCACGCCTAACGGCGAAAGCATAATTATGCGCCTGCTTGAGCCGAGTGTAAAAACAAAAGATCTTACAGAGCTTGGTATGACCGGGGACCAGGCCTCAACACTTACAGACCTGGCAAACCGCATACAGGGGTTGATCCTTATTGTCGGACCTACCGGATCAGGGAAAACAACCACCATATACAGCCTCCTCGCCCAGATAGATTGTCAGAAAAGAAGCCTTATCTCTGTTGAAGACCCGGTTGAGTACAGGATACATTCCGCAAACCAGCAGCAGGTGAATGAAAAAATGGGTGTCACCTTTGAGGCGCTCTTAAAATCGTCGGTAAGGCAGGACCCTGACATACTGTTTATCGGTGAGGTAAGAGACCAGTACTCTGCAAGGGTAGCCATCGACTTTGCCAGCACGGGGCATATCACAATAACAACACTCCATACATCGAATGCTACAACGGCAATCTTCCGCCTCGAGAGACTCGGTGTCTCACGGGGGCAGATGGCAGATACAATCCTCTGCATTGTTGCGCAGAGACTGCTCAAAAGGTTATGTCCCCACTGCAAGGAAGTTGTACCCATATCTCAGACGGAGATCGACATGCTTTCTCCCTACCTTGACGAATTACCCAAGGTTGTTGCCCATCCCGTAGGGTGCCCGCGATGTAATGAGTCTGGTTATATGGGGCGGGAAGGCATACAGGAGATTATCAAATTCGATGCCGAAATAGGCGATATGGTTCGTGCAGAGAAATCCATCGCAGAGATAAGGGCATACATAACGCAGAGGGGTGATTACCTTATCAGCCATCATGCAGCGGAAAAGGTAAAAGACCTCATATTTTCACCTCAGGATGTATACGCAAAGGTCCTTGTCGAAGAGGCTGTCCCGTTGGCTCAACAACCGGAAATAGCTGAAATCATGCAGGATGCAGCCACCCCCATCGAGGTTAAGCAAATAATTGCGCAGGCCGATGCACCTCAAAAAACTGAACCGGGCTCAACAAAAGCCGGTCAGGCCGCAGCAGAACCTGGTAAGAACACAGGTTGTTCGATACTTGTTGTTGAAGACGACAAGGATACACAGCGGCTCATATCACATTTTCTCGTGAGCGACGGTTACGATGTGAATATTGCTGATGACGGCATCGATGCACTGATCAAACTTGCCCAAAGAAGTTTTAATCTGGTCATCTCTGACATCCAGATGCCAAATCTCGACGGCTTTAAATTCCTGGAAATCAAAAACCAGAAAGGGATCACGACACCTGTTATATTTCTTACCTCACAGGCAAATGAGGAAGATGAGATAAGGGGCTTCGAGCTCGGCGCCATAGATTTTATCCGCAAACCCATAAAAAAGGATATTCTGCTGCTCCGAATTAAACGAACCCTTCAAAACCAGTGTATTTAGAATGAAGAATTAAGAATTAAGAATTAAGAATTATGCGTTAAGAGCTAATATAGAGAGGTGACCTCATTGACATTCTTAGATAAAAAAACATATGACATAATATGGTGC
>CAYMTB010000222.1:0-5918 GCA_964393225.1 uncultured Syntrophorhabdaceae bacterium | reverse complement strand
GCAAATACATGCTTTAAAGAAAAAAGGGGTATGTCAAGAAGAGAGGCTCTTGACCAAGTTGCCATGTCAGTGTCATTACTGAAGGCGGTCCTGAAGAAGTAACATTAAGCTGCTCTGGTTTGTCTGGAACTGCTTATTAAACCCTCTCAGCTCTTCAGTGAAACAAGGATGAGCAAAGTAGATTTTCAAGATTATTCTCTTTCCATATCGGCAGATTTTCTCTTCAGCGTCCTGTTGCAACCCAGAAAGATAAAAACACCTGAACATATTAACAGGAAGGCCTTCGGAATATCATCAATCCGGGAATGATCATGGGAAAATAGAACTGCAAGCAGAATGATGACGCCGATGAAACATGCGAAAGCACTGAAGCCTACCCCTATGATCGCCATGATTCTCATACCCGTATTGTGAATATATCATAAAATGAATTTTATTCTGAAACATAGAAAACATTTATCCATAGACAATTCTGGAACAACAGAATGCTACATCGTTGTAATAATCAATAATAATAGACTGTTAATCATTGACGTAGGGATATTGATATGGTTAAAAATACAAGAAGACAATTTCTGTACATTCAGAAGGAAACCATGACGAAGATAGAGAGGAATTGAATGAAAAAAGCTATAACAAAGATGGTAATTGTTGAACAGGTATATGATAAACTTGGCTTATCAAAAAGGGAGTGCGCTGAAATTGTCGTTAGATTCTTTGAGATTGTGAAAGAATCACTGGCAAAAGATGAAGATGTTATGATTTCCGGATTCGGCAAGTTCAGGGTAAAACAGAAAAGAGCCAGGAGAGGGAGAAATCCTCAGACAGGTGTAAAGATGGAGATTAAAGGGAGGAAGGTGCTGCTTTTCAAGTTGAGTGGTGTTTTGAAGGATGGGATAAATGGGGAGGGATGAGATTATCAATATGAACATGCTTGTTTAATTATTCTCCGGCAGTTTCTGTAAAGACTTTCAGATACCATAGAAGAATTCTACCATTCAGCTTTTGCTGAAGAATATTTGCATGATGTTTACCAAAAGCTATTTCAACGAATGTGCCGCTTGTGGTAATATTTTTTAAGGGAGTGTCAATGTGCTTGGTTTTTACTTGAGAAACTGGTCTACTCGACTCAAAGGAGGGAATATGTTATTGAAACGGTTTGCTTTCTCATTTATATTCGTCATTGTATTCTTGACGACAGCCATTTACGCGCAAGATTCATCGCAGTTTCAGCAGGGGAATAAAGCTTTTGTTCAGGGGGACGGCCAAAGTGCATTAAAAATATTATTGCCCATCGCAGATGCTGGTAATCGTGATGCTCAATATATGGTAGCTCGAATGTATGAGATGGGTCCAGTAATGTATAAAGGCGTTAAGGCTGATATGAAAAAATCAGGTAAATATTACATGATGGCTGCTAAAGGCGGCAACGCCGAAGCTCAATTCAAAATTGGGTTTTGCTATCATAAGGGTTTATTGGGTTATCCTCGTAATGAAAATAAGCGTAATTATTGGTACTGTAAAGGTGCATTACAGGGAAACGAGGAGGCTGTCGCTAACATAGAAATGTATCTAAGTAATTGGAAATCAAAATGCCCAGATGTAGTTTTAAATTATAAAGAATAGTGTACTATGTACCACGAAACGCCATTCTTGTGAATAACCACACCACCAAGTAGTATATTAGCAGAACTGCGTCTGGTCGATTCGGACATTAATCATGCCTATAGATATATCCTTATACTTGGGAAGAGAGAAACTCCGACCGGAAATGATGGGGGGTTTGTCCAACCACTCCGTTGTTAATGACAACGACTCCCTGATTGGCGGTAATGTTGTAACTTGTCGTATCTCAGATTGAAAGAGTTTCTCGACATTAAATCTTTTTGTGATTTCAGGAATTGAGCTTACATAACCTTTTGTGATCCATTTTAAGGATAATTATTATTGGTTTCAATATTTGTCTTATGATCCATTTAAGAATTTTACTTCTGCTAATCACTCTTGCGACAGGTGGACTAATTTTGTAGTAAGCCTTTACTAATACTTTCCCAAATGGCCTTGGTTCTAAATAAACATTGCGGAACTGTCTGAAAAGGATGACTTCTGGTGCCATAAGGGAGCCATAGGTTGCAGTTGCTATAAAACATGGACCGCCACCAGATGGGATTTCTGCACTATAAGATGCATCAAGCTTTTGAATTTTGTTAGTTACTTCTTGAATTTTGTTTTTTGCATCCATATAAGCGGAATCTGTTAGACGTACAGATTCGCCCGTAATATCATTAGTATGTTTCTTCATATATGTCTGAGTTATAATTATAATGTTTTCTAATATTTGCTTGTCATCAGGCTTGTAAAAAGAAGCTTTGTCAAGAGCAGATATTAGGAATATTACTATTGGAAAAAATACCCCATTAAATGTATCTACACTTATATATGCCATAAAATTCTTGTATGCTAAGTCATAAATATCTAATACCATTTGATTTATAGATAGTGCAGCACTAATTTTTAATTCATTTATTGCATTATCAGGCGCATACTTTATCGCATTTTCTATGCCAGTCATCGTCTCTTGCAGCCTAATATTGTCTAAAGTTGACTGCAATCCTGCTGATATAGCTTTACCGTACCAAGCTTTGTAATTATCCGGCTCTTTTTCAAGTATTTTTGTGTAATAATGATAAGCTTCCGAATAGTTACTGGAATTCAAGGCTTCACCGGCTAATATAAAAATATTATCAAGATTGATTTCGGAAACTGCTGATTTAATAGCTTCCCTGATTACAATATCATTCCCGCAGTACATACATTTTACAGTATTCCGGTCATCAGGTACTTGAATGTCACCGTCACAGCTTGGACATTTGGCAGCTTTGAAAGTAGTCATTTATTCTCCTTTTTTTGCATCAGATATAGCCTGTTGGCACTTGATGTATCCTGATCTGAAAAAAGGCATGACAAGCCACATAGAGGCTTTAAAAAAACTAAAAAAGCCAATGGTGAGGTCAAATAAAACGTTGCACCCCGAAGTGATTTGCCTACCTGTAAATAAGAAAAGTTCATCGGAAAATCTGTTACGCCTTCCCACATACTTTGCATTTGCCATCAGCTCCAATAACACCTATGCAGTTGCCATCACTACGCAAAACACGATCCTCAAAATACCATTTGATTCTCATGGATTACGGGATGGGCGACAAGTAATTCTTGCCTCAAGTTTCTCAATTTCCTCCTCTGCGCGGCTGATTTCCGTTACTATTTCATCTATGCGTTGCGTAATACCCTCATCTATGCGTTGCGTGTTTGTTTCTTCTTCTTGGGTATTTCTGATGAATTTGGAAGGTTCTATCGGTGTTCGGAAATAGAAAACATGAGACAGTACGCAAGCAGCAACATAACAGAGAAAAGAGTAAAACCATACATCAAGCCTGAGCATTTCGTTGAACCCTAGCATGATTGTTATAACAGAAAATATCGCAAAAGAAATTACAAGCGAGTTCATCCACATCTTACGCACCGGACCATATTCCCTATCATACTGTAGCCATTCAGGATTTTCCATCAGTGAAGGTTGTTGCGCTCGCAGGATAGTCTTCTCCTGCTTAAGATTCTGCAACATTACCCTTAGTGTGTTCACCATTTCTTGGAGTTTTCTAATTTTTACATCGGCAGCCAGTATCTCAGTGCTGTCGCTGATAGCCTGAATGCCTTCTTCCACACTTTTCAGGGATACAATACCGCCTGACCTCTGGACAATCCATTCAGAGCCACAAGAGGCACAAGAGAACCGCTCAATATCTTCAGTGACTTCAAGTTTTGCACCGCATGAATTGCATGAAAGTTTAATCATACATCCCGCTTCCTCTCTTTACGGGTTTGTCTTTTGTCACAGCCATATTATGTTCTCAGTGGGCGATAGGTGGAGTAGATAAATAACGTAAAACAGCTATGATAATTCCAAATACTGATTTTTACCCATAATACGCCCCTATATTTTTCCAAGCCATTCAGCCTTTTTCTTATCAAATTCTTCCTGCGTTATCGCTCCAAGATCGAGAAGTTCCTTCAGCTTTTTGAGTTTAGCAAAGGCGTCATCATCGGTATCACCTGAGCCGACCTTGCCTTGCTGCATAGCTTCTTTAATCATTCCTGGAAACATCATCCCCATTCCTACTCCCGCCCCAAGGCCAACACCGGTGCCGGCACCACTCCCCGGCTGTTTTGCTGCTTCTTCAATGGATTTGGCAGCCTTGAATTGCATGTAGGTTCCCATATCTCCTATTGCCTGCATTGATGTTCTCTCATCTACTACCTTTTGAACATCATCAGGAAGGGATATAGAATTAATGAAAAAATCCACTAGCTCCAATCCGCACGCCTTAAAGTCATCAGCGGCAACCGCCTTCAAAACGCCGCCAAGCGCATCGTAGTAACCGGGTAAGTCAAATATACTCTTAACCTGTTCCCCAAGGATGTTTATGAGCCTTGAAGTGACGATGCTCCGCAAGTAATCATGAATATCGTCATCACGAAAGACGTTTTGTGTGCCAACCATCCTGTTAAGAAAAAGGTTCGGGTCCTTGATCTGCAAGGAGTACATACCATGGGACCTCAACCTGACCATCTGAAGCTCAGGATCACGAAACAGGATAGGATCTTTTGTGCCCCATTTCAGATTGCTGAAGAGCTTCATATTGAGGAAGTATACTTCGGCTCTAAAGGGGCTATCGGGTCCATAGCCGAAAGAAGTTACGAATTTTGCAATACCCGGAATATTCTGTGTTTTCAGGACATGTCTTCCAGCACCAAACACCATTTGTGCTTTGCCATCCCGGAAGAATACAGCGCTTTGGCTTTCCCGGACAGTAAGTTGAGCACCCCATTTGATTTCCACCTGGCCATCTGAAGGGATTCTGACTACCATCGTATTTCCATTGTCATCTAAAAACTCTATTACTTCCATTAGCTTTGGCATTTATCTCACCTCCGCGATCACTCTGTCTCTGTCCGATATTTTTTCGGAAAGGACGGTAAGTTTGCCGATGATGGCAGAACAATCAGATTTGAAATTGCCTGATGTCTCCAGCGATCTGATTGTTTGTTTTAGCGCCTCGGTTTCTTCCTTTATCTCTAAGTCGTATTTGTAGAGATTGTCGAGGTCGGAGACATTTACCTGAACAACATCAAAGAATCCAGACTCTCCATGGCTGGCATATCGTATCTGATTCGCTGCGATGTCCAGGTTCCTTTTAATTCTGTCAAGATCACTGATCAAACCAAGTTTCCTTTCGTCCGTCTGACTACGGATAATCTCATTCAAGGTTTCCTTCATATGGTCCAAGTATTTTGCGATTTCGACTCGCAGTAGCTTGTCGGTATCCCGACGCCTCTCTTTTTCTGAATAACCCTTATACCCAGGTATAAAGGCTCCTATTTTTTCGAAAATATTCTTTCCAGAATAATCTGACATTTTGGCACCTCGTTTTTTAGGTATGGAAATGGTCAACATAACAGATGCTTTCACCGTAACCGCTCCAAAGGACAGAGAGCGATATGTGCTTCAATATCTCAATGTATTTAACTCGCCGGAAGGAAGCTACGATTAATCGATTAATCTCCGTAATGGCCGTCTTTTTTACATATAGATATAGGGCATCCTTCATGAACTTCTCTGTTGTCTCCCTCTTTTCCCCTCTTTACGTTACACGTTATTCTGGTATTGTACTCAATAAATGTCAATACAATTCTACAGTTTCAACCATTGCTATTTGAAACGCTAACATATGTTGCTTGCTTTCGAAAAATTTGATAAGGAAAGAAACCGTTCACCCCATAATCCCCTACTTATCCCTCCCATATATCCTCTCGAATGCATCCCTGAACCGTTTCACATTGTCACCACATTCTGATAT
>CAYMTB010000221.1:0-5929 GCA_964393225.1 uncultured Syntrophorhabdaceae bacterium | reverse complement strand
CGAATTAAGCTGATCCATATATTCCAGAATGCTGTCTACCTGCACTGTATAAAGCTCAACTTCATCAGGACCAAGGTCAAGCCTTCCCAGGTGTGCCACATATTCCACCACATCTTTTGTAATCTTCATATATTTTCACCCATTATTCTTTTTTTTGATTCATGTTTTTAACTCAACACTTAACACTCATAACTCAACACTGCCTTTCATCCGCACTCCGCCACTGCCTTGATGATATCCCCCCTCGTTACTATACCTACAACAGCATCATTTTCCACAATCGGTATCCTGTTAATCTTTTTTTCAATCATCATTCTTGCCACATGAAATACAGACTCTGTAGGCGGAACTGTAATAACGTCTTCTACCATAACGTCCTTTACCGTCAATCCCTGAAGGGTCGTCTTTTCTTCCTTCAACTTTCGCAGAATATCACTCTGGCATACTATCCCTGCGAGCCTGCCCTTTTCAACAACAGGCATGCCTGCGATATTAAAAAGTTCGAATTTGTTGACAATAACGGTAAGTATTTCCGAAGGATGACAGGTTACCACGTTTTTGTTCATTAGCTCCACGACTTTCATAAATCCCTCCACAAAATAGTGCATTTGCCCAAAGCACTACGAATTTCCCTACATTTACTGCCCGAACATCAGAACTTCCTGTATGTACTTCTGCAATGCCTCCACAGACTTCATAGCCTTGCGTATCTTTTCCTGCTCATCAGGTCTCAGCGTATCCGGATTAATATGATTGGCGTCTCCCGGGTTGTTATTGCCATCAGTCCTGTTGTTGATCTGATTCATGATTCTGAACCGGACAAAGGTCAAATACGCATCAATTAAATCATTCTCCATTTCCTTTTTGATAACATTCGTTTCGCGTAATAACTTTATACGTTTCAGGGTATTTACCTCAAAAATGCCGTTATTAATAGCCAGCATTCTTACCGATAAGATCAGCGGCGCCCAGCCCGTCAATTTGATATTGAAGGTATCCTTGTATTCACCATCCTTGTCTACTTTAAAGTTGTTGAAAAAGGATAAAGCGGTAGGCATTAATACAGCGGTTTCGACAAAATCCTTCATAACATATTTATTATCACGTAAAAATTCAAAAAAATAAGCCAACAGCTCATCAAGTAATTGTTTTCTGCCGTATATATGTCTCGCATCGGTGAGGATAATAACATCCAGCGATTCAAAGATGCCTCTTTCATAGGTGATCCTGTCCTCTAAACGCTTTTTCCAGTCTTTAAGTGAACCCCGCCATTTTTCGCTGGACGGCATAACACCGCCTTTGCACTTCTCAAACCCCGTATCGTGCAGCCTTTCAACAGCCCTGTTTGAAAATTCTTCGAAATAATGATCTACGGTTTCCATTGTCACATCGCCGCCGTTCACCTCTCCATAGATAATCATATTATCCTGATCCGTCAGCATAGTCTGCTCGTCACGGCCTTCACTGCCGAGCCCGATCCAGATATATTCCACCGGAGGATCACCCAGACCATCCTTCTTCATATCCTCTTCCACAAGCTTCAAAACCCTCGTTGTGATTGCATCCCTCACAATGTGAAAGAGGTCGTGGACATCGGCGACCGTATCTTCTTCAAGGAAAAAATTTTCTATACCGACAACAGCCCTTGCGTGGCATTCATTCAGTTCTTCATAAACAGCAGCTTTTTCTATTCTGTGTATAACAAGAGAAGCCAGTTCCGATTCAAATTCTTCATAGTCTTTTAGGGAAGATTGGAGCTGATCTCTTAGAATGGCAAGTATCCGGTGCCTCTCCTGACGGAGAATCCCCTTATCTTTCATTGTTTCCCGGTAATCTGATACAAAATTCTCAACAATCGAGAATGTAAGGGGCATTTAGTCTCCCGAAAGGGTTTTTAAAACCTGCCTGCCTGTCATAAGCTTTTCTCTCTTTTCCTGGAACGTTTTGTAATTTATCTCATTCTTTTCTATCACTTCCGGAGGTGCTTTTTCCCGGAAGGAGGTGTTGTTGAGCTTATTGAACAGCCTTTCAAGTTCCTCGTCTATTTTTGAGAGCTCCTTGTCTATCCGTGCAAGCTCCTTTGGAACGTCAATGAGTTCTTTTATGGGAACAAATATCTCTACGTCTTTGTATATTCCTATTGCCGCCTTTTCAGGGGCACGATCCGTAGTAAATGAGAGGTGCTCAACCTTTGCCAGTTGTTTAATGTAAAATTCATATTCCTGCAGCAAAGTCGAGTGGTCGTTTGCACGCAGAATCGCATCGATCTTCACGTTCGGGGCAATGCCTGTTTCACCCCTTATATTTCTTATGACATCGATAATGCCCATAATGAGATCCATCTCTGATTCACTCTCTTCGTCTACCTCGTTTTTATCAAAGACAGGAAAAGGTGATATCATGATGCTTTCCGCTTCTCCTATCTTCGCAACTTCGCAACTTCGCAACTTCGGCTTTTCCCCTTCAGTCAGCAAATAAGGTATTGAGAGCAGCTTTTGATATATCTCCTCTGTTATAAAGGGCATAACAGGATGCATGAGTTTCAATATATCAAGCAATGTCCTGTAAAGCTCTTTTCTTGTTGCAATATCATCAAAAACCCTTACCTTACCATAAAGATTAGGTTTAATAAGTTCAAGATACCAATCACAGAATTCGTGCCATATAAAGTTGTACAGGATCGTTGCAGCCTCGTTGAATTTATAGTTATCAATACTTTCGGTTACCTCCCGGATAACCTTCTGTGTCCTTGAGCGTATCCACCTGTCCGGAAGGAACACGGACATGCCTTCAGAAGGAACATCTGAAACATTCTCCAGCAGGGAAAGGGTAAGCCTTGATGCGTTCCAGATTTTATTCACAAAATTTCTAACGCCTTCAATCCTCTCCTCTGAGAGCAGAATGTCCCTCCCCTGTGCAGCCATCATGGTAAGGGAAAACCTGAACGCATCTGTGCCGTATTGGTCTATCATGGTTAAGGGGTCTATAACATTGCCCTTTGATTTGCTCATCTTTTTCCCTTCAGCATCTCTCACAAGCGCATGGATATAGACCTCTCTGAAAGGCACATCACCCATGAACTTGAGTCCCATCATGATCATCCGCGCCACCCAGAAAAAGAGGATATCAAAGCCCGTTACGAGAAGCGACGTGGGGTAGTAGGTCTTGAGGTCTTTCGTGTGCTCGGGCCACCCCAATGTAGTGAATGGCCAAAGACCGGATGAAAACCATGTGTCGAGTACATCGGACTCCTGTCTCAACGTTCCCTTGCACGCCTCGCAGACGCTAAGGTCCTCTACTGAAACATACGTTGAATTACATGCATCACAGTACCAGACAGGTATCCTGTGGCCCCACCAGATCTGTCTCGATATACACCAGTCCCGTATATTCTCCATCCATTCAAAATATACCTTTTCCCACATTTCGGGAATTATTCTCACCTTGTGATTCCTTACAGCCTCAATTGCAGGTTCTGCAAGGGGTTTCATCTTCAAAAACCACTGCAATGACAGGGAAGGTTCTACGACCGTTTTGCATCTGTAGCATTTTCCGACACCGAGCGCATAAGGCTCCAGCTTTTCAAGCAGCCCTTTCTGTTTCAGCTCCTCAACAGTTTTATCTCTGCATTCGAACCTGTCCATCCCGTCATAATGGACTGCATGTTTATTCATCCGGCCGTCATCATCCATAACCTTTACCACTTCAAGATTATGCCTCTTTCCTATCTCAAAGTCATTCAGGTCATGCGCCGGCGTAACTTTCAGTACACCGGTGCCAAAGGATGTATCAACATAACTGTCTCCAATAATCGGGATTTTCTTTTCTGCTATAGGGAGGATCACGTACTTCCCGATATACTTCATATACCGTTCATCGTCAGGATTCACCGCTACGGCAGTATCACCGAACATCGTTTCAGGCCTTGTTGTGGCAACAGTCAGGTAACCATCGCCGTCCGCTAAAGGATAACGTATATGGTAAAGAAAGCCCCCTGTCTCCTCGTGTTCCGCTTCGAGGTCTGAAAGGGCAGTTTTACAGCGCGGACACCAGTTGATAATGTAGTTGTCCCTGTATATCAAACCTTCGTTGTACAGCCTTACAAAAACTTCCCGTACCGCCCTGGACAATCCTTCATCCATGGTAAAGCGCTCTCTTGACCAGTCGCAGGATGAACCGAGCCTTTTGAGCTGCTCAATGATAGCGCCCCCTGACTGCTCCTTCCACTCCCAGACCCTCTCAACAAACTTCTCCCTGCCGAGCATCTCACGGTCTAAACCTTCTTTTGCAATCTCCCTCTCAACCACATTCTGTGTAGCAATACCCGCATGGTCCATTCCCGGTACCCAGAGGGTGTTAAAACCTGCCATTCTTTTAAATCTCGTTACAATGTCCTGTAACGTATTATTCAATGCATGTCCCATATGCAAAGAACCGGTAACGTTAGGCGGCGGTATTACCATTGAAAAATGCGGGTTATCCGATGTGTTGTCTGCAGCAAAATAGCCTTTTTCAATCCATAGCCTGTACCATCTGGCTTCTATATCATGCGGGTCATAAACCTTATCCATCATAATCAAACTCCTTTTAATGCCGTACTTCGTACAGAGGGTTGGATGTTTAGATGTTTAGAGGTTTAGCCAACCTTCCAACCCTCTAACCTTCTTCTATTAACTATGCGCTATCAGCCATGAGCTATGAACTGCCCTTAAACCGGTATCTTCCACGGTAATGGAAGGAAAATCTTTTCAAAAAGGGTAAAAGCATATCTGTCGCTCATACTGGAGACAAAATCACATACACAAACGGCCGGCTCGTCGTAATAATCGTTTTTACCTGTTTCCGCAAAAAGCGCATCAGGGGTTTTCAGAAAATATGTATATAAATCTTCAACAATGCGGGAACATTTTATAAAATCACCATGGACTATTCCGCTATCATAAACCCTTTCATAGAGGAAATCTCTCAATTTTACGATATGGTGTTCAAGCTCTTCACCGAATGTTATCGGTAAATCGTCATACCTGAGGGTTTCGTGAATTACACCGCGAACCATGCTGTCAATCCTCTTAGATGTAGTATGGCCCAAAAATTTTCTCGAATCTTCCGACAAATCGTTTTCTTTTATGACGTTTCCTCTTGTTGCATCGTCAATATCGTGGTTAATATAGGCAATAATATCGGAAACTCTCACCACTTCAGCTTCTTTTGTGAGAGGTTTGCTTCTTTCGTCTTTTAAAATAATCTCACCTTTGCCCTTCGAGTGTTTTAAGATGCCGTCCCTGACTTCCATAGTAAGGTTTAACCCCTGTCCATCCTTTTCAAGTATATCAACAACCCTCAAGCTCTGTTCATAATGTCTGAAACCACCTTTGAGAATCCTGTTTAACACATCCTCACCGGCATGGCCAAAGGGCGTATGACCGAGATCATGACCAAGGGCAATAGCCTCCACAAGGTCTTCATTGAGTGAAAGAGACCTTGCAATAGTCCGTGCAATCTGCGACACCTCAAGTGTATGGGTAAGCCTTGTCCTGTAATGGTCGCCTGCAGGTGACAAAAAAACCTGTGTTTTATGCTTGAGGCGCCTGAAGGACTTACTGTGTGTTACCCTGTCCCTGTCGTGCTGGAATGCCGGCCGGATATCACATTCCGTCTCTTCCCTGAGCCTCCCCCTTGTTTTACTGCTCTTCTGCGCAAGAGGAGATAATATTAATTCTTCCCTTTCCTCTAATATTTTTCTTATATTCACTTCACAATCCGCAGTTAGAAATCAGCATTGATAATTCAGATTCGTAATGTATCACAATAACTTGAGTAATTCAACAAGAGGTTAACCTCATAGGCAATACAGATGGTATTTCCGGGATGTCGCACATTTTGTTCATGGCGCTGCAGAAAGTTATTATCCCGGATTTTCCATTAGGAT
>CAYMTB010000220.1:0-5935 GCA_964393225.1 uncultured Syntrophorhabdaceae bacterium | reverse complement strand
ATAAAATTATGGCGACTTTTGAATGGCAGGGCAGAACTTTACGCGGCGAAACGAAGTCAGGGGTTTTACGGGCCGATTCTGAAGCTGTACTTAGGGCGACACTGAGAAAAGACGGCATAATACTTGTAAAATCGACGGCAAAAAAGGATACTGCCAGGGATAAATTTAACCCCAAGACAAAGGTCGAATCCAAGACCATAGTTATTTTCACAAGACAACTTGCAACCATGATCACGTCAGGTCTTCCTCTTGTGCAATCTCTTGATATACTTTCAAACCAGATGGAGGATAAAAATTTCAAAGGGATTGTAAGAGATATCAAGGAAAGGATAGAAACGGGATCACGGTTTGCCGATTCGCTGAAAGAATATCCGCAATGTTTTGATGCCCTCTATGTGAACCTTGTGGTGGCAGGCGAAGAGGGAGGATTGCTCGATACGGTTTTGGCAAGGCTTGCAGTTTACATGGAAAAATCTGCAAAATTGAAGGCAAAAGTAAAATCTGCGATGATTTATCCGATAAGCATTATCGTTGTTGCAATCGGCGTTGTAATGGTCCTCCTTGTGTTTGTTATACCTGTTTTTGAGACTATGTTTAAGGATATGGGCGCAACTCTTCCTACACCTACCCAGATTGTTGTTAATATGAGCAGGTTTGTCAAATCTTCAATACATTATATGATTGGAGCCCTCATTGCCTTTGTGTTTTTATTCAAGCGATACTACAGAACCGCTAAGGGAAAAAGGAAAATTGACGCCCTTATCTTAAAGCTCCCCATTTTTGGAGTTCTTACCATCAAGGCATCGGTAGCAAAGGTGACAAGAACACTGGCTACACTGTTGTCGAGCGGTGTTGCGATCCTTGAGAGCCTCCTCATTGTGGCCAAAGTGGCAGGTAATACGGTGGTCGAGGATGCATTGCTTGTTGCCCGTTCCCGCATAAGCGAAGGGAGGAGCATGTCAGAACCACTCGCGGAAAGCGGTGTTTTCCCTCCGATGGTGGTTCAGATGATAGAGGTGGGTGAATCAACCGGTGCGCTGGATAATATGTTAAATAAGATAGCAGATTTTTATGAAGAAGATGTTGATACTCTCGTCACAAATCTTACCGCTATGATGGAACCAATGATAATGATGTTTCTGGGTGTTATTCTGGGCGGATTGATTGTTGCCATGTATCTGCCCATATTCAAGCTTGGCGAGGCAGTGCATTAATAAAGTACTGTTTGGTGCCGCCGGTTTCCTTCTTATCGGTCATTGAACGCCGCGCCTATTGACTCCTTCCATTCGGCAATTGCCAGTAAAGCGTTATCGATGGTTTTCTGTTTTTCTCTTTTACAGTAATCTCTAAGGAGTCCGAAGTTGACATTCATGGGTTGAAAATTCTTAATCGGGGAGGTTATGTATTCCAGAAGAGAACCGATGCAGGTAGCCGGAGGAGGCCGCAGAAATTCCTTCCCCAGATAACGCATGGATGCGGAAAGTCCAGCTGCTAAACCCATTGCAGTGGATTCAACATATCCCTCGACCCCCGTTATCTGACCTGCAAAAAAGATATTTTCATTATGTTTAAGCTGAAGACTGTTAGTAATCACTGAAGGTGAATTGATATAGGTATTTCTGTGGATGCTGCCGTAACGGAAAAACGAGGCGTTTTTGAGGGCAGGGATGAGCCTGAAAATTCTGTCCTGTTCAGCATAGGTGAGTTTTGTCTGGAAACCGACAATATTATACATCTTTCCAGTTTCATCTTCTCTTCGCAGTTGTATCACGGCGAAGGGCCGTTGTCCTGTATGGCTGTCAACGATTCCTACCGGTTTCATGGGACCGAACAAAAGCGTCCGCTTTCCTCTTTCGGCCATAACCTCTATAGGCAGACAACCCTCAAAATAGGGAACTTTCTCAAAATCTCTCAGATCAACCCTTTCTGCTTTTATGAGGGCATCATAAAAAACATTATATTGATCTTCCGTAAGCGGGCAGTTAAGATAATCATCGGCATCAGCCATATATCTCGAACCGAAGAAACATCTTTCCATATCAATTGTCTCGCTGTCTACAATAGGTGAAATGGCGTCAAAAAAGGAGAGATTCTCTGAACCGGTAATTTCTTTGATTTTCTCTGATAAGGAATCGCTTGTGAGGGGGCCGGTGGCGATAACCGTTATGCCTGACGGAATATCAGAAATCTCCTTTCGCACAACATGTATAAGAGGGTTGGCCTCAATCTCTTTTGTAATTGTCTCAGAAAACCTGTTCCGGTCAACTACAAGGGCTTTTCCGCCAGGTATGGATGTATTATCAGCAACCCCTATGATAATTGAGCCGAGCATCCTTAATTCTTCCTTGAGGAGTCCATGGGCATTTGAGAGGTCTTTGGATTTAAGAGAATTGCTGCATACAAGCTCAGAGAGAAATTCTGTTTTATGGGCTGGCGTGAATACAGCAGGCCTCATTTCGTAGAGGACAACATGAATACCTTTCTGTGCAATCTGGTATGCGGCCTCAACACCTGCAAGACCGCCACCGATTACTTTGACTTCCATCCACAGTCCTTACGAAGGCAGAAGTTTTTCTTTTTAAATGTGAAAAGCGTCGGGGCGGAACAGACCGGGCAGGGGCCTTCCGCAGGTTCAGCGTTTGATGCAAAAGAGCAATCCGGATAGCGCGAACAACTGATAAAACGCTTTTTCTTTTTTGATGTTTTTTCGACAATTTTACCAGTGCAGCCTTCCATCGGGCAGGGGAACCCGAGCGAATAAGATTCGGTATATTTGCAATCAGGGTAATTGCTGCATGCAAAAAACCTTCCGAATATACCACGTTTTTCTATTAAGTTACCACCGCACTGAGGGCATACCCCTTTTACTTCGACCTCAACTATCGTGATTTTGCCTGAATTATCAATTTTTACATTTTTTTTACTTTTGCATTGAGGTTTTCCACTGCACACAATATATTCGCCGTTTTTCCCCCACCTGAGCAACATCTTTTTCCCGCACAGTTCGCACACTATGTCTGTTTCTTTTTCTTCTTTTTTTAAGCTCTTCATCCCGTCTTTTGCAAGGGCCAACTCGGATTCAAGCGCGCGATTAAACTGTTCAAGGGATTTAACCCAGTTTGTTTTGCCGCGTTCTATTAAATCAAGTCTTTCTTCCATTTTAGCTGAGAAGCTTACATCTACAATGAGCGGGAAAAACTCTTTCAATAATCTGTTTACTGTCATGCCGAGGGAGTTGGGGATCAGTTTACCTTTATCCCTTTTTACATAGCTTCTTTCCTGTATGGTACCGACTATGTTTGCATATGTGGATGGCCTCCCGATGCCTTTAGCTTCGAGTATTTTTATTAATGAGGCTTCCGTAAATCTTGACGGAGGGATTGTAAATCGCTGGTTTAGCGTTGTTTCTAAAAGTGAAACCCTTTCTCCCTCTTTCATATCCGGGAGGATCGTGGCAGCTTCCTTGTCTTCATCCTCCTCTTCATATATTCTGGTAAAACCATCAAACACAACCGTTGAACCCCTTACAACGAATATATAATCTCCAACGGTTACGCTGACAGTTTTGGTTTTTAATTTTTGCAGAGCCATTTGAGATGCTATGAACCTTTTCCATATAAGCTCGTAAAGTAAAAAAAGATCTTTATCGAGGTGTTTTTTAACTTTTTCAGGTGTAAGGTGCGCATACGCGGGCCTTATTGCCTCGTGCGCATCCTGTGCAGTTTTTTTATTTTTAAAGTAATTTGGTGTTTTGGGGAGATAGGCTTTACCATAAGTTTCGTTTACGTATTGCCTTGCATCCTTAATCGCTTCGTCCGATACCCTTACAGAATCGGTTCTCATGTATGTAATGAGACCGGTGACCCCTTCTTCCCCGCCGATGTCGACCCCTTCATATAATTTTTGAGCGAGGAGCATGGTCTTTTTCGGCGAAAATTTGAATTTTCTGGAGGCCTCCTGTTGAAGCCTGCTCGTTATGAAGCCGGGTTGCGGAAATACATTTTTATCTTTAATCTCTATCTTCGAGATGTAAGAGCCAAGTCCCTGAATTTCCTTTTTTATTTTTTCGGCATCATTCTGAGTGGAAATCTTGAGTTTTACATCATTTTTTCTTTCCAGAATTGCCTTGAATTTTTTACCTGAGGCAAGCTTGAATTCACCATCGATAATCCAGTACTCTTCTTTTACAAAGGCCTCTATCTCTTCTTCTCTGTCACAAACTATTCTTAGAGCTACCGATTGAACTCTTCCTGCCGAGAGGCCATAGCTCACCTTTTCCCAGAGAATAGGGCTAATCTTGTATCCTACGAGCCTGTCAAGGATTCTCCTTGCTTTTTGCGCATTATATTTAGCATCATCAAGTATTGTGGGGTTTTTTAATGCGTCGAGGACACCCTTCTTCGTAATTTCGTGAAATAATACCCTCTCGATTTCCTTTTTGCTGCCTATTACCTCTGCAACATGGAAAGCTATAGCTTCGCCCTCCCTGTCAGGGTCTGAGCCGATATATATCTTATCAACATTTTTACTTGCCTTTTTTATTTCGTCAACTGCCTTGCCTTTCCCTTTCAGGACAAGAAAATGGGGGGTAAAATCCTTTTCTATATCAACGCCAATCCTGCTTTTTGGAAGGTCTTTTATATGACCGTATGTTGCTTTTATGATAAAGTTACTGCCAAGAAATTTTGAAAGCGTTTTCATTTTGGTAGGTGATTCAACAACGAGCAAAGATTTTGCCATACAAACTCCTGAATAAGCGTAGAGCATAGAGCATAGAGCGTATAGTTTTTGTCTTTATTTATTCTTGTTCACTAAACGCTAAACGCTGTACGCTAACCGCTCGTCTTTATTTTCTTATATAAAATCCTCCGGGAAACTGGCGGATAAGATCTTCCATTTCCAGTCCCGTAAGTATTACCATAACATCTTTTGTCTGTAGTTTACTTTTTTCTATTACTTCATCTATATGGATCTTGTCAAACCCTATTAACGAATAAACAAAATTTTCATTTTGAGTCATCTCTTTTCTCTTATGTGTTTTAACCGTTTTATCTTCTTTAAATTTCAAATCAGGGAAACAGGTTACAATAATGTCCTCAATGTTATCAACCAGCTTCGCCCCTTGTTTAATGAGAGCGTTTGCCCCCTTATATTCATCATTGAAAATATTTCCAGGCACAGCCATTACATCTCTCCCATATTCAATACCGTATCTTGCAGTAATCAGGGAGCCGCTTTTATGTGTGGCCTCAATCACGAGTATACCCCTTGAGAGTCCGGCAATAATTCTATTCCTTTCGGGGAAGTGGTATTGGAGGGGTTTTTCTCCCAGGCCATACTCTGTCAGCAGCATCCCTTCCTCGCCGATCTTCTCATAGAGGCGCCTGTTTTCAGACGGGTAACATATGTCAATGCCGCATCCGAAGACAGCGATAGTTTTACCCTTGCCCTGCAACGCGCCTTTGTGGGCTGACGTGTCTATCCCTCTGGCAAATCCGCTTACAACAGTAATTCCATATGCAGACAAGGTGTCTGCTATTTTCTCCGCAAGGTTTATGCCTGTAAACGTTGCCTTTCTTGAGCCTACTATTGCGATTGTATTTGATGTAAAACTTAAGGAACCTTTTTTATAAAATACTATTGGCGGATCAGGGATATTCTTTAAAAGATGCGGATATTCACCGTTCCTGATGGTGATAATATCCACCTTCATTTTCTCTAAGATTTTAATTTCCTTTTCGATTTCTTTCCATGCTTTGAAAGATGAAATTTTGGTTTGCGTATCATGGTCGACCGTTTTTGTCTTCCCTTCAAACAGGGAGGCAATCCCGTCATGGTTATCGATGATTTCCTTCTTCTTTAAGGTGTTTAAACCTTGCAGCTTTGATAATGCCACTAAGGCGATTAGTTCATCCATAAGAACCTGTTAATAAAA
>CAYMTB010000219.1:0-6026 GCA_964393225.1 uncultured Syntrophorhabdaceae bacterium | reverse complement strand
TCCTGATATAGGCCCGGACAACCTTTGTCGTCTGTTTCAGGATGTAGGCTGTTGTCATCGAAGAGGCCGTTTCATCCATCCAGCAGATGATTGCCTCCAACAGGGTCTCTATCTGCGGCAGGTTTTTCTTCCTGACAATCATATCCCCCCGGCTGACACCAATCTCGTCGTTCAATGTCAGAACCACAGATTGAGGGGCGAAGGCCTCCGTCAAGTCTCCGTCGTAAGTCGTGATAGACTTGATTGTGGTTACTTTTCCTGAAGGAAGGATGGCGACTTCCTCCCCGGGCTTGATCGTCCCAGAAACTATTTTGCCGGCAAAACCCCGAAAATCCTGATGGGGCCGGACAACATACTGGACCGGAAAACGGAAGTCCACGAGGTTCCGGTCGGCTGCAACGTGGATGTTTTCGAGGCAATGGAGGAAGGTCGTGCCGTCATACCACGGCATGTTTTCGCTCTTTTCAACGACATTATCCCCTTTCAGGGCCGACAAGGGGATAAAAATGATATCGTGGATATCCAGCTTTTGCGAGTAGTCCTCATAGGCCTCGACGATACGGGCATATACGTCCTCCGCATAATCAACGAGGTCCATTTTATTGACCGCCACAATCAGGTGGGGAACCTGCAAAAGAGAAAGAATGAATCCGTGTCTTTTGGACTGGGTCAGGACACCGTTGCGGGCATCGATGAGGATAACGGCGCAATCGGCGTTGGACGCCCCCGTAACCATGTTTCTTGTGTATTGAACATGCCCCGGTGTATCGGTAATGATGAATTTTCTTTTCGGCGTTTCGAAATAACGATGGGCCACGTCGATCGTAATGCCCTGCTCCCGTTCCGCTGCCAGGCCATCGAGCAGATTAGCAAGGTCGACTTCCTTTAACCCCTTTCTTTGGGAGGTTTTTTCAATCGCCGCATATTGGTCCTCATAAATGGATTTCGTCTCATAGAGGAGCCTGCCGATCAGTGTGGATTTCCCATCGTCGACGCTGCCGGTGGTTGTAAAGCGAAGCAGGGTTTTTTCACCGTACAGCATCAGAAATACCCTTCTTTCTTCTTTTGCTCCATCGAACTGTCACTCGTCAGATCAATCACGCGATTTTCCCGTTCCGATTTTCTCGCGGCCCTTACTTCCCCGATGATTTCGTCGATCGTGGTCGCCGCTGAGGCAATGGCGCCGGTACAGGGAATACAACCCAGAGAACGGAAACGGCACATGACCCGTTCCACTTTTTCAGCAGTAACATCCATTCCGGCTTTGCGATTACCAGCGGAACAGGCGGCAAGGGGAATGAGGATGCCGTCACGAATGATGACGTCCCGTTCACAGGCGTAATAAATGGGCACGATGGGAATGTTCTCCTGTTTGATATACTCCCAGATATCCTGTTCCGTCCAGTTACTCAAGGGGAAAACCCGCACCGTTTCACCCACGTTGATCCGGGTGTTGTAGAGATCCCAGGGTTCAGGCCGTTGATGCTTCGGATCCCATTGACCAAAGGCGTCACGCAGGGAAAAAATTCGCTCCTTGGCGCGGGATTTCTCCTCTTCCCGTCTGGCCCCGCCGAATGCCGCATCAAACCCGTGTTTGCGAATCGCATCCAGTAAAGCGCCGGTCTTTAAATAGCTGCAGCATTTATCGACGCCGGTAGTCAACGGATGACAGCCTTGGGCAATCCATTGCTCATTTTTCTCAACGATCAACTCCGCCCCGATCTTCCGGCAGAATGCCTCACGGAAGGCGTACATCTCGGGGAATTTGTACCCCGTATCGATATGCATCAAAGGGAAGGGGAACTTGCCCGGATAGAAGGCCTTTTGGGCCAACCGCACCATTACGCTTGAATCCTTGCCCACGGAATAGAGCATGACAGGGCTCTTGAACTCAGCCGCAACCTCGCGCATGATGTGGATGGATTCCGACTCGAGATTCTTCAGATAGGATAGTCTATAGGAGTTCATATGTCTTCTTGCCGGTGCATTTTACTTGATCCAAACCTTGTAAAGGAGCCATACTCCCTCCAGAAGAACCAGGGTGCCCAATATTTTTTTCAACTTCTCAGGGGATTTTATTTTACTTAGACACCTGGGGCCGAAGAAACCGCCAATGGCTGACCCCGCACAGAGAGGCAAATACAGAGCGGCGGGAGGAAGACCCTTGAAAAATACCCATAGCAAAAAACTGAAGAGACAGATTGGTGCCTCAGCAAAATCGGTGGAGCCGATAGCCCCCTTTTCAGATCGGTCGCGGAAAATAAGCTGCCCACCCGCAACAAGAGGACCGAATCCACCTCCGGACAATGCCTTATTGAAGGCACTGACAAATCCGAGCAGATAAACCTTTCCATCGGTTAGAATTAAGGATCGGCCGCACAGGATCAGTACACCGATGACAGTTACGAGCAGACCAATATAGGTATTAAGGACTTTGGGGGAAATGGATATGGATATAAATACGCCGATGAGACTGGCGAAGACGCCCCACCAGATGACCGTTACCGCAATACGTCGATCCGTTGTGCCGGAATTGAAGTCGGCGTTTTTAAAACGATGATGCCGGTAGGAAGCGATGAAACCACCGATAGCTTGCGAAATCAGGATGGAAGGCACGACGTCCTTCGCATTGTAATCCATGATGATCAAAAGAGGACTAAGCACCGTTCCATACATCATCCCCAGGAAACTGTCGATAAACTCCATGAGCAGGGCCGATATGAACAGGTATCCATATTCCAAATTTCAGCATTCCTCCCTTTTTTGATAATTGATCACCACCCTTACCCGGACAAGCAGGAACCAAACAAGGATGCACAGCAATCATACTTCATAATACGGTATGAGTAAATTATTTTGTTCATGGAATTAAGTAATTCTGTGGTAGAATTTTCACTTGCAAATTAATTAAAATTACAGGAAAATTAAGCAAAGGAAGATGAGGGAATGAAAGTTAAAGTTTGGGGTTGCCGTGGTTCCATAACAACACCCGGTCGCGATACGCTTCGTTATGGCGGCAATTCTACTTGCCTGGAGATTCGCTCTGTTGAGGGTCAGGTCGTTGTCGTGGACGCTGGTTCGGGCCTGCGCAATCTCGGGAAGGCCCTTTGGCATGAACAGGGCGTCTCGGATGTCCGTTTTTTTCTAACGCATCCGCACTGGGACCACCTGGTGGGTTTTCCTTTTTTTGAACCGGCGTATTCCGATCAATACAATATTACCTTTTGCAGCGGGCCGCATTCGCAGGACGCAATACATAGGTATCTGTCCCGTCAGATGGAACCTCCTTATTTTCCAATCGGGTTTAATCATTTGAAGGCCAACTTCAGCTACCGTTGCGATCAGCCGAAGTCGGGAAACGGCAATTGCAGGATTGGCAATATAGAGTTTCGTGCCTTTCCCTTGAATCATCCGGATGGCGGGTATGGTTTTAAATTCGTCGAAAGTGGAAAGACATTTGTGTTCCTGAGTGACAATGAACTGGGATTTCGGCATGCGGGTGGCTTGTCATACGAGCGATATGTGGCATTCTGCCGCGACGCGGACCTGCTCTTTCATGATGCCCAATATACGACTGAAGAATATCAGCTCACCCGCGGATGGGGACATTCCACATACAAAAATGCCACAGGTCTTGCCATCGATGCCAACGTTAAACGTTTCGGGTTGTTTCATCACGATCCGGACCGCACAGATGATGATCTGGATCGACAGACAGATAACTGCCGGGAACAAATTAGCCGGGCCGGCAGTGGAGTGGAGTGTTTCCCCTGTGCAGAGGGAATGATAATTGAACTATAAAGGAGAAATGATGACACGGAAACTGAATAGCACTATAGGGTTACTGATTTCAAGCCTGTTGTTTCTTACCACTGCGGCAAATGCCGTGGAAGAATCCGTCCTAAAAACACAGAAGGAGAAGATCAATTACGGCATCGGGGTCAGTGTTATGAGGAATTTCAAGCAGCAGGGAATCGACCCGGATCTTGAGTTCGTAATCAAGGGTATGAGAGACGCTCAATCAGGCGGCAAACTCCTTATAACCGAAGAGGATCTCCGCAACACCCTGGACGCGTATCAGGCTGAACTAAAGCAGGCGCACGCAAAAGCCATGAAAACAGCTGCCGTTGAAAACAAGAAAGAGGGCGACGTCTTCCTGGCTGCGAATAAGAAAAAAGAAGGCGTGGTGACCCTGCCGAGCGGGCTGCAATACAAGATCCTCAAGGCAGGTGATGGCAAGAAACCATCGGGCGATGATACGGTGGAGTGCAATTATCGTGGCACTCTCATCAACGGAACCGAGTTTGACAGCTCTTATCGCACTGGAAAACCAGTTGCCCTTAAGGTCTCCGGAGTCATCCCGGGCTGGACCGAGGCGCTGAAACTCATGTCGGTCGGCTCCAAATGGCAGCTATTCATCCCACCCCAGCTCGCATACGGAGAGCGGGGCGCGGGCCGCGACATCGGGCCGAATGCGACTCTCATTTTTGAGGTGGAGCTTCTCGCCATCAAATAATGCATGCTTATATAATTTACCATCAGCAATGAAACAACGGAAAGCTCTTACTCTCTATGCCACCAATCAGAGAGTAAGACGGGCATCACCGGCATCTCAATAACCTTCGAGTCTGAAATCGGTAAATAACATGGCACAGGTGGTAATCACGGCAAAGAAAAGATAAAACATAAGCGTAACAAGGGTAAGCCGCTTTTGAATCCGGGGAACAATCTCATAAAGACTTTCTTTATGCCTGAAAGGCATAAGCGTACCAACGCCGGCACCGGCCACAGCTCCCCCGAGGAGTGTGCCGTATATCAAATACCCGATATAATGGTACTCTTTCTGCAGGATACAAAAGGGGCAATGGTGCGTCGGCAGCTCATAAAAATAAAGTGAGATGAATGAAATAAGTGCCGCAATTGACACAGCAAATGTAACCAGAGTCATAATCGAAAATAATAGTCCGGCAGGTGCCTTGCCCTTAAGAAAGAAATAGAACCCGGACATTAAAGTAATTGTCATGACCGCATAAAAAAGGATCTTCATTGGTATGCCCGGCAGCGCCGTGAGACTCGCCCCTATCCCCGCGCTTTCCGGGCTGAAGAGGCTTCCGCAGCATGAGGTGATGATATTGGCCTTGAGGTTAAGAAAATAAGCGCCCTGGGTAACCATCTCCGCAAAAATAAAAGGCGTTATTATGAGAAGAAAGAGGTATTTTATTTTTATCAGAGGGTAATCAACAGCCCTGTTGTCCGCGTAGTTCACAATGAGCCACACGCCACCGAGGAGGAAGTTCAATATTTTAAAAAGCATGGCAGGGTACCCGAAACCATTTACATTTAACGTTCCTGCCGCGCACATGGCGCCGACAAAGAGGGTGCTCAGCTTGTCGGCTGTAAAGATAAACAAAAAAAGCGAAAGGAGCTGAAAAACAAAAGCATAACTCATGATAGTTGAAATAAGGTACGTTTTTCTTTCCAGGCCTAACTGAAGTTCGCTTCCGTTCTGTAAATCCCAATTTCTCAAAATGCTCACCCCATAGCAGGCAGCATATAAAACCATGCAGCTCACAATGATAGAACCGACGAAGAGGGCGATAACAGCGGGCTGCATGATCATGGAAGCGTCCCTGCGGCCAATACCTTTCCATCACGGAATTCTATCACCCTGTTTACTTCGGCTGACCCGAAAATAAGAGGATCGTGGCTTGCGATAAGGACTGTTCTTCCTTCCCTGTTGAGCTTTGCCATAATTTCGATAAATTCCTTCGAAAGTTTCGTATCGAGGTGTGCGGTAGGTTCGTCTGCTATGATAATACGCGGATTATTGATCAGTGCCCGTGCAATGGTAACACGCTGGGCTTCCCCTCCTGACAGCCATTCTACCTTGGAAGCTGCTTTGTGGGATACGTTGAAGAGGTCGAGAAGTTCAAGTGCCCTTTTCTTGAGGGGGGTATGTCTCTCTCCGCAGGGATAGGCAGGAATCATAACATTCTCAAGGGCTGTTATGCCTTTGATAAGATTAT
>CAYMTB010000218.1:0-6054 GCA_964393225.1 uncultured Syntrophorhabdaceae bacterium | reverse complement strand
GTTTTTAGGTAATGCTTTTTATTGTATACAAATAAATTATTCTGTCAAGAAAAGATTTAAAAAAAGTGAGATATTTTAAATGTGGCAGATACTATTAAATGAGCATGCAGCGCATGCCTCATCATCGAAAGGCTTGAAAGGTTTAGATATGTCCAGCATATCCCTTAAAACTGTTTTAAGGCCTTCCATATAGTGTTCAATAACAGATGCCCTGTCGGCGTCCAGGCTGCCCTTGAAAAGCATTTCTTCTTCGTTTGTCTTGAGCAAAATCAATTTTGCATTGATGCTATTTAATGGAACTGAATGTGCTTTATGGAACAGATACACGTATATCGGTAATTGGAGGGAGCTTACCTTTTTATGAATGTCATCAATATACGCGAAATCTGTTTTTTCAAAGATGTTCTGCGGGTATTGCCTCGAGCCTCCTGTCTTATAATCAATGATTGTATATTCGCCATTGTCAGGATAAAAATCAATCCTGTCAATCCTTCCCTTAAAACTGACTAAAGTGCCGCCGGTGTCAATGACATTTCTGATTGGCGCTTCAAGATGTTGGATTATAAATGGTCTTCCGACATCTCTGATGTTTTTTCGCAGAAAGGATTCAAGTTTATAGACAGTAAGCTTTTTAAAAAGGTAATAATCACCTGTAACTACTTTGCCTTTGAAGCGTTCTTCTGCCACAGTGTTCATTCTGTCCAGAATATCCTTAAGTGATATGCCGGTCATATCTTTATTTTTAAATATCTCAAATGTATCGTGGAGAATGCGGTGTATGATGGTGCCCCTGTCTAACGCGTCAATGTCGTCGGATATCCCCTTTTTTTGCTCAAAATCGAGAATGTGTTTGAAATAGAATAATACCGGACAGAGAATAAAATCGTCAACAGAAGAAGGAGAGTATATTTTGTTTTTAAGCCGCCCGGCAATGTCGGCTGTTTTTTTAAACTCTGGCAGGACCTCTCTTGATTTCAGGTTGATTTTACATTGTGACCGCTCAACAGGTATTGCATTGAGGGTTTTTGTACGCTTTTCCTCTTCCCAGAGGATTTGTTCAATATACCTGCTTCTCTGTTTGTTTGCCGAGTCTATATACAAAAGATGAATGTCTTTTGCCGAACTTATTAAACGGTAGAAGTGGTACCTGTATATTTCTTCATTATATTCGGGGGTAGGTATGCCGAGCATTTCATAGACGCCGAGCGGCACGAGAGGATCAACCTTTTTTGGCTGAGGCATTGTACCTTCATTGACATCGGGCATAATCACTGTATCAAAGGACAGGTTTCTTGTTTCAAGCATCCCGATGATTTCGAGTTCTTCTATGGGCCTTGTATCAAAAGGCAGATCGATTGTTTTGAGCCAATTGATGATAAAACCATACAATGCTTTTCTGTTCTCATTGCCGTCAATAGAAAACACCTCTCTGCAAAAACTTGTCTGCTTCAGGTTCTCCAGGAACTCGAATGCTGTTTTATATATTTCCCCGGACAGAATGTAAGAACGGATGGGTGTATGATCGAGGATATATCCAAGCACTTCTTCAACCCTTTCCACAATTTCATACAAATTTTTGACATCTTCAAAGTTCCTGAAAAAAATCCTGTTAATTTCTTCAATGGGTTTATCGATTGAGCGTTGAGCGTTGAGCGTTGAGTGTTGACACTCTGCCTCTATCTCTTCCAGTGTTGCAAAGGGTTTCCCGGATATGCCTGTTTCAAAGGTTTCGCCTTTCAGGGATTTTTCAATATGTAAAAAGATTCCCCTGATATCATTATCCAGATTGAGGTTTTTTACAAAGGGATTGAGGATGACATGGAGATAATCTTTTGCTGAATAGAATATCTCTTTTCGTCTCGTTATCTGCGCATTGATTATGTTTTCAATCAAATCAAAAACCGATGTTCTCGCAAAGGGGTATCCCAGGGAGATATTATATTTTTTGTCCGATTGGTCAACGGCAAAAGTCAATAATGGAAAAAGCGACTCCGACATAGGAAGTACGACAGCAGCCTTTTTCGATGTAGCATGATGCAATATGTCGTGTATCTTCAGCACTTCAGAATGGGTATCGAAGGCTGAATAGATTTTTATATGTTCCGGCTTTGAAACAGCACAGTCGATTGTTTCTATTTCAGCACTAAAATGGGGAATCAATTCTTTGAGGATTTGCCACTCGTCGATATTACCTTCAAAGATAATCTCACCTTTGTCTTTCGACCAGATGTTCCTGATAATCCCCCTTTCTGTGCCTGATAATGCGAACAAACCGGCAAAATATATCACTTCAAACTCATCAAGGGGTGTCTCGCCGATAGCCTCAAGGGCGCTGAGATATTTGTATCCATGTGTGAAACAGAGGTTTTTCCTTAATACATCATGGAACCTGTCTCTTATAATGCCAATGTTTGTGAGGATTTCATTTACACTCCCCGGTACATCATACCCTATTTCTGCATTGCCCTCCAGGGCATGCAACCTGCTGTTGGAGACATTTTCAATGTCAAGCTGGTTGATAAAATCAAGAATATGCCTGCCCCAGTAGAAAAATTCACCGAAGCCTTTCTGTGCGAAGGGGTGTTCGTGAAAGACCTTCAACGATTGAACAATCTGGTACAGCAGCCACACGGTATCGGTATATTCCATGTCAGTAAAATCATAAAATTTCTTTCGTGTTATATAGTCGATGAATTCGGCAACAGAATAGCAGCAAGGAGGGTAAAAAGGTTGAATCTGATCTTCGGCAAAGGCCTTTTTAAGATAAAGGGATGGTCTTTTTCCGGAAAAGACTACGGCTGTCTTTGACAGGGGTTTCCCATTGCGGATAATCAATTTTTTCAGTTCCCCGATAAAATCAGCGCCAAACGGTATTGAATATATCTTTCTCATACGACCTTCACTTCACCTGTATCAAAATAGAGTAAATATCTGTTCACAGTTTTATCGGGATACATTTTTTGTATAAGATTCCCATAGTTCATTATCTGCTCAATATGCTTCTGCGTATGTGTCTCACCCGTCTTAAAATCGATCACATCGATATGGCCATCAGCTATAATGATCCTGTCAACCTTATATGTATTGCCATGCGGATCAACTATTTCCTGCTCTAAATAAATAACACCGTTTTCTCCTGGCTGGAAAAATCTTTTGAATTGCGGAGTTGCGAAAATCCCGCAGATCATGTCTGTAATCAGAGATTTGTGGCTATGAAAACTGTATCGTGCAATTCCTGTAACGATGTACCTGTTAAGGAAGACATCATCATAGTCTTCCGGTAATCTTGATATGAGGGACAGGATGTAATGAATCACATCACCCTTTTTCTTTGCAAACAGGTTTTCAGATGAAATCCCTCCGGGTTCTTCAACCTTTGTCTTCATATACCCCATCCATCCAATATCTTCACCCAAATCTTCAAAAGGCAGTGATTCGTAATTCGTAATTGGTAATTCGTAATTGGTTTTAACCTCTGTCTTTTGTTTTCTGTCTTCTACTTTCTGCTCCTTGCTCTCCGCTGCCTTCTCCCCGGTTTTTTCTTTCAATTCAAAATTCAAAATTCTCAATTCTAAATTGCTTTTCCTCCCTATCTCCACCACATTCCCGTGAATATATCCCCTCAGCCCATCCATACCAAAGAAATATTCAATCAGATGATTTTTCTGTTTTTTTGAATCGGTCAGAAAGACATAAAGTTCCTTTTCTGCCCTCGTACAGGCAACATACATATTGTTGAGTTCGTCAAGGATATATTCTGACTCTCTTTCGTTATAAATTTCCTTCAGTTTCCTGGAATACTCAGTGAAATCCTTCCTGATGTACAGGAGCTTCATGCCGTCATCTTTTTTTACAAAATACTTTGTTTTATCTCTGCTGTCTGAGGAGCCGTATGTGTTTAATTTTAAGAACGGCAGGATCACGACAGGGAACTGGAGCCCTTTTGCTTTATGAATAGTCATTACCTTGACCGCGTTGTTTCCGTCGTTTGTTTTCAATAAGAAGGGCTCTTCACTTTCCGATTCACTATTCCAGAATTCTAAAAAGCATTTAAGGTTGTTCTGCTGCAAGGTTTCCCGTTCTTTTATCAATTCGCAGACATGAAGAAAATAAGCGCTGTCCTCGGGAAAATTGTTCAAAATCCGCCATTTTTTTAGAAAGAGCACGACAAAATCGTAAAGGGGCAGGTAGCCGGAATTCCTGAAAAAATAGTCGAAATAGTCATTCCAGATACGGGGAAAATCTCTTTGAAGCGCAAGGTAAAGGTGTTCAGACGGTTTGCTTATGCGCTCATGTGTAACAAGGTTTATGATTCTATCTTTATGCAAGCCTGTCTTTTTCTGAAAAATCATTCCCAATAAAAAGCCCGTAATTGAGAGGTCATCATCGGGTGAATTGATGAACGTTAAAAAGTTTATCATCTCCTGTATGAGTGGATTATTCTTAACATTTACCGTGAGGTCGGATTCAACGCTGATGTCCATTTCAAGAAGCGTCTTAACAATAAACCGCGCCTCCTCCTTTCTCCTCACGAGTATGGCAATATCACTGTATTTAAAGGTGCTCCTCTCTCTCAGTTTTCCGATTAGCGCCTTAAGCCTGCCCTTGATCAATTCATTTTTTTCGTCTTTTAAAAATGTTTCTTTTGCATCACCGTTCATGTCTTCCTGAATGATTCTTTCCACGCGAACGTAGCCTTCGCCGGCACGACTGTCTATGAATTTTTGCGTTGATTCCATGTAGGCTGAAGCAACCCTGAATGTTATATCTCCGGGGTTATTTTCTTTGAGATGCTTGATGATACCCTCTAAGTTATCAGGATCAAAAATGGTATTGTTAAAAGATACAACATATTCCCCGCTTCTGTAGTTTGTGTCGAGTTTCAATTCATAAACAGGGTAGGGCTGGTATCGGGATGAGATTTCATCAACAAGCTCAGCTTTTCCGCCGCGCCACCGGTAGATTGCCTGTTTTTTATCTCCGACAAGAAAAAGCGTGCCGCCCTTGCTTAACGCCTCTTCTGCCAGTATCTCAATATTATTCCATTGCAGGTGGTTCGTATCCTGAAATTCATCAACAAGAAAGTGTGAATACCGTTCAGCAAGGGCATAGTAAATTTCAGGTATGAAATGTTCATCTTTGATGATTTTCTGCAATAATATATTCAATTGTTCAATGAGAATGAGCTGTTTGCGGTAGGTAATCTCTACCTGAAGCATTTGCTTAAAGAGTTCGTAGATTTCTATATATGAAGCGTACCTTGATTCTGAAAGGGTTTGTATAAAGGATGAAAGCCCGTTTTTTATGTCTCTCCATAATTTTTCGCATTCCTCCGGAGCAGGGCTGCTATTTTTATTGAGGGACTCCTGTATGGTCTGTCTTTTAAAATAGGCGCTGATTTTAGACACGTATTTATTGGAAATGGAAAATTGTTCGAGGGCCTTTAATAAGCCTGCGTTAGGTTTTATTCCAGGTATTATGGAGAGATATGTCTTTAATTTTGAAATATCATTTTCTATCCCTGACTGTGTGTTTTCCAGCAAAGCGGTATTCATCGCGTATGTAAAGCCGATATTCTCCTTTGTTTCTTCATTCCAGAGGTTCGAGATGATCTCGCGTAGAAATGTCTTCGGGATCCAGTTGACATTCTCTCCTTCCAGTTCTATGTAATTCTTGAGAAATCTGTCAAATTTTTCCCTTATGCCGTCATTTTCGAGGATTTTTTGAAGGCATTCCTGAAGCACGAAGTCTATATAAGTCCCGGACTCGGTAGAAATATCAAAATCCGGCGGCAGGTTTAATTTAAAGGCAGAGGCTTTCAGGGTAAGGTTTACAAAGCTATCGATGGTGCTGACATTAAAGTCATAGTAATTTTCAAGTAAATCCTCAAAATTCCTCTCAATAGCTTCTCTGATTAAGGATTCAAGAATTAGAGGGTTAGAGGGTTCGAGGGTTCGAGGATTCGAGGATTCGATATTTTGAGTGTCAGAGCGGTCCACCTGACCCCTTGGCCCCTCGATCCCTTGGCCCCTGATGCTTTCCTGACCCCTGACC
>CAYMTB010000217.1:0-6111 GCA_964393225.1 uncultured Syntrophorhabdaceae bacterium | reverse complement strand
GCTGATTCTTCTTCTAAAATATAAACGGCATACCGTGAAGATATATCCACGAAAACCATGCCTTCACCTGCGCCGAGCCGGTATTCCCTGATGATTTCCTCAAATCCTTTTCTATCAACAGGCGCTGTGAGCAGCTCAACGAGTCCATCCGTAAAGTGGACTGTTCCGCTAAGAAAGATAAAATTATTTTTCTTTACTTCAAAAGCCGACAATACCACCCGTGTATTGGAATCATCGTAGCTGGACATGAAACCTTTATATTCTTTCCTGTCCTCTATTTTCCTGAGGACCGGTTCGCCGGATATCTTCGGCTCCTCAGTTTTGATGCCGGCTGTTTTAAGCTTATGGAGCAGCATCCTTATATGTTTCTGGATGTCTTTATCCGTTTCACCGGGGTAAATGAGGTTTAAAAATGCCCCCGCGTTAGCGTTTTCGCGTTTTATTATTTTCCCCAGGAGTTCCAGTTTTTCATTTTTGGAAAGACGGTGGAATGCGGCTGCCTGATTTCCCAAATCTTCTGTATTCTCGAAGTGGTTAAGTATTTCTTCCATGAAGGATTAATTATAGCACTAAAGCAGTAAAGTTTCTATTGAAACCGTTATGTTCCGTCAGTCAAGATGCTGGATGCTGGATGCTTGATTTAACCAGTATCGAGTATCCAGTGACCAGAATCGGGAATCAAGTATGAATTATCTTGACCTGACCTTTATGCACAACGTAAAATACGGCAATTCGGCAGCAAGCGACAAAAATTTATTCAGAGGTGAATAATGGCTAAAATACATGAAGGTGTTTATTTTATTCAGGGAAGGGATGATATGATTCCTGATTCCCATACATACGTCATAGGCGACCCTTCATCGAATGACCTTTCTGTTATCGATGTCGGCCTGACAGGGAAGGGCGGTTACAAGATGCAGTCTATCCAGAAGGCCGGGATTGAGCTGTCCGCGATAAAACGTATAATCATGACCCATACGCATTTAGACCATATAGGCTGTATCGCCGAGATAAAAAAACAGGTTCCCTGGGCCGAGTTATGGGTGCACAGGTCAGAGGGTGAACTGCTGGAGGCAGGAGATGACCGCGCTGTATACGGTATGGATGATTTTAAAGGCATGTGTATCATGCAGTACGGTTTAAAACCCGATTCATTTAAAATGACAGTCGACCGGAAGCTTGAAGGCGGCGAAGTGCTGGAAATAGGTAATATGGTGTGGGAGATTATCCATATCCCGGGTCATTCCATGGGAGGCATAGCTCTTTACAATCCCGCCCTTGAGATCCTTATTCCAGGAGATGTTATTTATGCAGATCACGCTATCGGCCGCTTTGATCTTTTTGGCGCCGACGCGGATGAACTCAAAAAATCGCTCAACCGTCTGGCTGAACTGAAAATTGATATTCTCCTGCCGGGGCACAACAGTATCGTGAAAGACCTGCCCGTAGGTTATGTTAAGCAGGTTGCGAAGATGTGGGAACCATATCTGGAATAGCATGGCAATCAAAAAAAGCTGTTCACAGTTCACGGTTCACAGTTCACGGTTCACAGTTCACGGCAATTAAAACCTGTTCACGGTTCACAGCTATTCACATATGATTAGATGTTTGGATGATTGGGAGTTTGGCTAAACCTCAAACCTTTTAATTCTCCAGGTTGTCGCCGCTGCGTGTTTAAAGTTTATAGCTAATTACTAACAGCTAATAGCTGCCTACTGTATTACGGAAAACAGCCAAGCTGGCAGCTCATAACCTTTATCTTCAGCTCATTGAGCATTTCTCCAAGCGCTTTCGGTGCAATGTTTTCTTCTTCGGCAAGCTTTAAGGCCTGTCTGCATGCAATTTTGCCATCCTTTGCATGTAATTTGATTTTTTGGACCAATTGTTCGTTTTCCATTTTTATACCCTCAAAAACGTTCTATTCTTCTTTTCCCGCGAGATTCTTTTTTGCCTTCTGCAGGAGTTTGATTGCTTCATCGAGATTTTCCGGAGTAAAAGAGATGCCCTTTTTAGTGGGTATCCATTCTCCGTCATCGTTTTCAAAGAATGTTCTTATGTCGACATACTGCTTGCCCTTAAACTCTTTCACAGTCACAATGATTTTGTCTTTTCCCTTATCTATTTCTCCGATCTGCATAACACCCTCCTCTATAAGATATTTCTTTTATATGCATCGATTACTAAGGTTATAAAATTTAATCAATCGAATCAACCTAAAAAGAAGGAGTTTTCTGGCGGTTGCGGAGGCATCCCGTAATTATTGCCTTTTGTTTGGAGCCGTATTATAATAGTTTACCGGTTTGTGAGTTAAAGTGTATTGATATGTAAAGCTGACCTGCTGCAAAAGAACGAGTTATGGGCCACGCTATTTTGAAGAAATCAGCCGGGGCAGAATCATGATTTCCAGTAACCCATACACAGTCGAACCATTCCAGCCCGTTGACGCGGAGAAGGTATCCAGTCTTTTTTCCGAGGTCTACGGAGACGCGTATCCGATAAAGACGGTCTACGACCCCGAACAGCTTGTTGCTGCCTTTGAAACCCGCCGGTATTTTCCTTTTCTTGTCCGTACGCCCTCAAATATGATAATCGGCTACGGAGCCCTATATAATTCGGCGCCGTACAAGGGGATATTTGAATTCGGTCAGGGCGTTGTCTCTCCCGATTTCCGCAGTGCCGGTATTGGACGGCTGATGTTTGAATATGTCGCAGAATATGCCCCCGCATTACCAGGCTCGGAGATGTATTTTGGAGAGGCGGTCTGCAATCACACACATACACAGAAGGCAGGGGCATTGATTCAAACCATTGAAACAGGCATCGAGGTTGACCTTATGCCCGGCGAGGTTTACGATAAATTTAAGAAGACCTCGGGCAGGGTGGCCGCCCTCGATATGTTCAGAACGTTTGTCCCTAAGCCCCATACTGTCTATGTCCCTGAGGTCTATGAAAACATCTTTCGTTATATTTACGGGGGTTTTGATGACACCCGTAAACTCGCCGTATCAGCAGGGGAATCGCCTTCTGCTCAGGCAACACAGATATCCGCCCAGATATTCGATTTTGCGGGGGTTGCCAGGATTGCCGTCACAATGGCTGGTGACGATTTCGAGCAGGCATTCGACACTGAAGAGCATGTCATAATAAACCGGCAAATCGGGGTTATACAGGTGTGGCTCAAATTATCATGTCCATGGATTAGAGAAAGCGTGGAAGTACTGAGAAGAAGGGGTTATTTCTTCGGAGGTCTTTTTCCGAGATGGTTTGATGAGGATGGTCTTCTCGTACAGAAAATCATAGGACAGCCCAACTGGGAGGAGATCCATCTCTATTCAGCCAGATCGGAGAAAATTCTAAGTTTCATATATGATGACTGGAGAAACACACACAAATAGATGGCGACAAACGGAGGATTGCTGTATGAAGAGCGAACAGAAACCGCTTGATGGTATCAAGGTTGTAAGTATCGCACTCAATGCCCCGGGACCGGTGGCTGCAGCAAAACTCTACCGTATGGGTGCTTCAGTCACAAAGGTGGAACCCCCAGACGGGGACCTTCTCGCTAAATTGTGCCCTCCATGGTATGAATCCCTGTGTGCGGGGCAGATGGTTATACGTCTTGATCTCAAGACAACGAGCGGTCGCGCCGAAATAGGGGCGTTATTGGAAGAAAGCGATCTCTTCCTTACCTCCATGCGGCCTTCTGCACTCAACCATCTCTCATTGGATTGGCCTGCTGTGAACTCCCGGTATCCCCGTCTCTGCCAGGTGGCAATAGTGGGGTATGTTTCGCCAGACCAGAACAAGGCCGGTCACGACTTAACATATCTTGCCCCCCTCGGTCTGCTCTCTCCTCCCCATCTTCCCCGGACACTCCCGGTTGATCTCGCAGGCGCAGAGAGGGCAGTAAGCAGTGCGTTGGCGCTTCTTTACGCCCGGGAACGAGGCCGCGGCGCAGGATATACAGAAGTGGCGCTTATTGAAGGGGCTGAAATCTTCGCCGAACCGCTCCGGTACGGGATAACCGCGCCGGGCGGAATGCTTGGAGGAGGGCTGCCCCAATATAATCTGTATGAGACCCGGCAGGGATGGATTGCCGTCGCAGCATTGGAACCGCACTTTTGGCACCGGCTTACCAGCGAACTTGGCACGAATCAGGCCAACACAACCTATGAAGAACTCCGGAAGGTATTCCTTACAAAAACTGCCCCTGAGTGGGATGCCTGGGCGGCACTCCATGACCTGCCTGTTGCGGCCGTAAAATGAAACGAGATCCTTCCCTCTTTTGCGCTAACCGAAGGGAGACCTTAACAAGGAGTCCGGTTATGTATAAAAAAAGGTATATGGAAAAACTTGTTGCTCCGGAACAGGCGGTGGCCGTCATAAAAGACGGCGATATGCTGGTCCATGGTTTTGGAATGGCAGAGCCGCCGGCCCTGCTTATGGCAACTGCAGACCGTTTGAGGGCTGGAGACCTGAAGAGGCTCAAGATATTCAGCACTCTCCCCTTTAAACATGTGTGTAATACGATACTTGCTGTGGATCTGATGGACTGTGTGGAGATCTATGCTCAATTCGTTGGCGCAGGATCGCGCGGGCTTATTCGTACAGGGCTTGCCTATTTTGTTCCCAATCATTTTCATCAAGTGCCGAGACTGCTCACCGAATTCATAGGCGTCGATGTGTGTGTAACAACGGTTTCGTCAATGGATCAAAGCGGATTTTTTTCCTTCGGGACGGCAAATGACTATACATCTATCGCGGCCCGCGCAGCCAGAGAACTTATCGTTGAAGTAAACAACTTTATGCCCCGGGTCTTCGGTGACTCATCCGTCCATATTTCCGAGGTGGATGCGGTTGTTGAGAATCACAGGCCCCTTAGTACATTACCCAGTCCTAAGTCGAGGCCGGAGGATAAGATTATCGGTAAGACCATTGCAGAAATGATCCCTGACGGGTCATGCCTGCAACTGGGCTTCGGAGCGCTCCCGAGCGTGGTTGCTGGATATCTGGAAGGACATAATGACCTTGGTATTCATACGGAGATATTCAGTCCTGCCATGGTCAAACTTATCAGAAAGGGTGTTGTAACGGGGGCCAAAAAAACGCTTCACCCTCGAAAACATGTTTTTACGAACGCTATTGGCGACCAGGAGATGATCGATTTTATGGATAATAATCCTGCCATGGAGAGCTATCCCGTCTCTTACACAAACCACCCTTCAATCATTGCAAAGAACGAACGGATGATATCTGTCAACGCCGTGATTCAGGTTGACCTTACCGGTCAATGTAATGCAGAGTCTCTTTACGGAAACCAGTATAGCGGGACGGGAGGACAGTTGGACTTTGTTCGCGGCGCTTTTGATGCAAAGGAAGGCAAGTCAATCCTGGCATTTTATGCCACCGCTGATAATGGAAAAATCTCAAGGATAGTAGACCGCCTTGATTACGGTGCAACGGTTACAACACCGAGGACAGACACGCACTATCTCGTTACGGAATATGGTGCGGCAAATCTTAAGGGAAAATCTACGCGGGAAAGAGTCTTTGCGATAATAGGACTTGCCCACCCCAAATTCCGGGAAGAATTGCTCCGGAAGGCTGAAGATATGTATCTTGTTTAAGAGGTAGTTACGGGAGATTATTCCCGTATGGTACTGCTAACTTGGTGTAACATGCAGAGTTACCTGCCTGATGTATGTTCTTCATTGTGATCGGTGCCATTCGAATCTTGCCCGGCAAAGCTCTTTACCGTCGGCGGTTCGTCTCGCTGAGCACAATTCCCTGTCCCCACTTTCCCCTGAAAGGACTGTCACTTCATCATTCTGCAGCGCCTCGGAAAGGAAGCTGAGTTCAATCGATCCGGCCTCTGTCGATGAAAGATGTTTGTACGAATGGCTATCCATCATCCACTGCAGGTACCTGGCAGAGTTTACATGCCGGTTCACATCGATATCGGAGAAAAGCACGGAGAATCGGGCAAGTTCAATGCCGCCCTTTAGTTCCTCTACCTTATCCAGATTGGTTTCTATCTCATCCCTTCCCAACTGCCATGGAAAGCTGTCTGACTTCCGGTCAAGTCGTTGCGGCCGGCCCCTCGTCCTGTCA
>CAYMTB010000216.1:0-6187 GCA_964393225.1 uncultured Syntrophorhabdaceae bacterium | reverse complement strand
GGTCTTTTGCTGTCAAGCAAAAGTTCCGAAGCCGAACGCGAGCGATTGGAGCCGCGGGAGCGCAATGAGCGTGTTTGCGAGGGATGGCACGACACCGATATGTATCTTAATGGAAAATCCGGGGTAAACGCAAAACGCGAAATATGAAACGGTGATGAATGTTGAAAAAGACTGCTGAAAGTAAGGGAAATGGATTGAAAACGATAATCATATCAATTATCCTCGCCTTTGTTCTGTGGTATGTAACCTTCATTATAAAACCTTTCAACTTTTGGCTCATGATGACATTCAACACACTTCTATTGAGCGCTATATCGTTTTGTTGGGGTGGACACTTCTTCCGCTGGAGGGAATGGAACCTGCGTAATATCCTTGTTGGTGTTGGCGCAGCCGCTGTCCTGTATGGAATATTCTTCACGGGCCACCATATGCTTGTCTGGGCAGGTAATAATATGGGCATTTTGCCTCACCGCGCTGAAAATCTCAATTCGATATACGCAAATCGTGAAGTCATTTCCCCCGCTCTGATAGCTGCACTACTTTTCTTTCCCATTGGTTTCGGAGAGGAAATATTCTGGAGGGGCTTTGTTCAGAAGTTTTTTCAGCAAAAATGGGGAAAGGCTGCGGCGTTTATCGTTACCCTTGTATTGTATACCGGCGTCCATGTGCCTACAGCCAACCCGGTTCTTATTCTGGCGGCTTTTATTTGCGGAGCATACTGGGGCGGTCTGTATTGCTTTACAGGCAGCCTTGTGCCTGTGATTGTCTCTCACATGGTATGGGACCCGTTTATATTTATAATATTTCCGATACGGTAGAAATAGTGTTCGAAACGCGGAGGAAACATGAACGAAGAACGTGATAAATTTATTACAGAAGCTATGGGTGGATGCTGGCATATTTACGATGAAAACAAACCGCTCATGACATATTCTCTGTATGCTTATGTCTGCGAGGTATGCAGGGGTTTTATTCTTGGCAATAATAATTTTTCCTGTTATGAAGATTTTACAAAACTACTGACATGGGCACGGGACCGGCAAAACCTGAAAGGGTTTGTCGAAAAATACGACGACGCAGCCCTTATGGAACCCAAAGAAAATAATGCATACAGGGACAAGTTTCTTGACGATTTGCACCGTTATTTGAAGAAACAGGGGGGACAATAATGTTTAGCGAAACACAGTTAAATAAATATGCCGATGTGCTGATCTGGGGATTAAAAACAGCCCGGAAAGAGAGATTTAAAAAGAATGACATTGTACTCCTCCAATATGACCACCCAGCCATAGAACTTGCGCAGATACTCTATGAAAAGCTCCTTCGCTGGGGCATGAATCCTGTTCAGCGGATGATCGCGACTTACGGTATGGAATACAACTTTTATGCATTATCGAATAACAGGCAGCTTGTTTTTCAGGCGCCGGGTGACAAAGAGTTGATGGAAAATCTGAGCGGAAGGATATTCTTGAGGGCACCCGAATCTCTCACGCATCTCAAGGATATAGACTCTGCAAGGATTGGAAGGTTTCTCGTTTCCAGAAAACCCCTGCGTGAAATCCTCGAAGATCGCGAACAGAAGGGGCTTCACGGATGGACGCTGTGCACCTTTCCTACCCATGAACTTGCGAGCCAGGCGAAGACCAATGTTGATGAATACAAGGCGCAGATTATTAAAGCGTGCTACCTCGACAAAGACAATCCGATCAAAGAGTGGAGCACCATCCTTAAAAACGTTACATCCATCAAGAAATGGCTGAACAGTCTTAAAGTGAAATATTTCCACATGGAATCACAGAATATTGATCTGAAGATTACCCCTGGTGAGAGACGAAAATGGAGCGGTGTTTCAGGGCACAATATACCGAGCTTCGAGGTTTTTTTCTCGCCGGACTGGCGGGGTACGGAAGGGGCATATTATGCGAACCTCCCATCCTTCAGGAGCGGAAATTATGTGGAAGAAGTGCGTCTTGTTTTTGAGAAAGGTTCTGTTGTAAAGACGGAGGCTAAGACAGGGGAAGAGTTTACGAAAAAACAGATTTCCATGGACCCCGGGGCATCAAAAGTAGGCGAGTTTTCTCTCACCGACAGGCGGTTTTCCAGGATTGACAGGTTCATGGCTGATACCCTCTTTGATGAAAACTTCGGTGGAGATTACGGCAATTCCCATGTTGCCCTCGGGGCGTCCTATGTGGATACCTATGCAGGCGACCCGGCAGACATTACGAAGGAATTCAAAAAGAAGATGGGTTTTAACGATTCAGCCCTCCACTGGGACCTTGTCAATACAGAGGATAAGACAGTTACAGCCCACCTCACATCGGGGAAGAAAAAGGTAATTTACGAAAACGGGATGTTCAAATATTAAACTCGATATAAACCCGGATTTATCACTAGAATCACAATCCGACACCTTCCCGGTGACAGACTTGGGATAAATGTGTGCAGCTTACGGCACGGTGTACTTCCAGTCGTGGCATTGAGAGCAGAAATTGACTGACTTGCCGTGCGCCTTATGGCAGAGGTCGCAGGAAAGGTCGCCCATATGGGTATCATGGACTTTCGGCAGCGAGGGATTAAGCCTGTTTTTCTTAGCTCCGTAATCCTTGTGGCACGCAAGACAATTGCCTGCGTCAGGCGGCTTCAGTTCTTCTCCATGACATGCCTTACAGTCCTTACCTCCAAGCGCATGCGTATGACTGACGGGGATTTTTCCTGCAAGTGAAACGGGTTTCTTTCCTTCTGCTTGCCCATCTTTATGACATGCCTTGCATGTTTTCAAATTCATCCTGATTGTGTCGGGGTGGTTTTTTGAGAGCGCTTTGCCATCTTCGTGACAAACATTGCAATCGCCTGGATCGGCATTTTTAAACGTTTTTTGCTGTCCCCAGACGGTCTCTAACCCGAAAAAGGCTGTAAAGAAAAAGAGGCACACGACAGCTATAAAAATGAATAAAGAAATACTGCTGTGTTTCAGGAGCGGTCGGGTTTTCATAATGACCTCTTACGGGCGCCCCGAAGAGCGCCCGGCGTATTATAATGCGTTCTCAGCCCCAGGGCTTTTCTTTAGCTGCATTGATACCGGAGATCCTTCCGAACACGACACAATCCGCTGTTGCGTTTCCGCCAAGCCTGTTCGCCCCGTGTACACCGCTTGTAACTTCCCCGGCGGCATAGAGCCTCGGCATTACCTTTCCCGTTCTGTCCAGCACTTCACAGGTTGTGCCCTTTGTCCTGATCCCTCCCATGGTGTGATGGACGCCTGCCTGGGTGGGACTGGCATAGAATGGTGGCTGTTCGATGGGCTTCAGGTTCGCAGTCTGCTTTCCAAATTCCTCATCTTTGCCCTTCTTTACCATTTCATTGTATTTCTTAACAGTTTCAAGGAACGCGGCCTCAGATGTACCAAACTTTTCTTTCAGTATTTTTGCCAGCCCTTCCAGTGTTTGTGCCTGAAAGGAAAGCCCATCCTTGATTATTTTCTCGGTAAGCTCCGGACTGAAACGTTTCGTGCACTTTTCATCGGCAACCCAGAGGAGGACCTTTTTCGGCTGCTTCAGGACTGCCTCGGCCATGACGTCTCTTCTCGCATCTTCAGATACAAACCTCTTGCCTTCGGTATTCACAAAGATTGCCGAATCGATGCCGAGGTTTGCAAGAGAACCGTATTTCTTTGTGAAATAGTTACAGGCTATCAGGAGCTGGATATAATCCATGCCTGTTACGTCTGCGCCCTCGTTCTCTGCTGCGATGATCGCTTCGCCAGTTGCTGAGGATACATTTGTGGTGGGGACGTCTTTATCGAGACGGGGGTCGTACTTTGATCGCATCGGTACGTCCGCACCAAAGCCGCCCGTTGAGAGAACCACGGCTTTAGATGCCTTAAAATAGTAGTCTTTCCCTTTTTCATTCACTACAACCCCCATCACAGGTCCCGAGAGGGTTTTTTCCCTTACTACCGCTGTCAGTTTATTATTTAGGAGAATGGGGATTTTTCTCTTGTCAACCTGCGCCTTGAGGGACTTTATTATTGCCCCGCCCCTTCCTTTTTTTACCGGGTCATGACTCCTTGGCCAGAGGGCTCCAATGACGGTGTAGACGGTAGGTTCAAATTCAACCCCCATCTTTTCAAGCCACTGAAGTCCACCCAGTGCATTTTCCACCATGAACCTGACCTTGTCCGGGTCACCCTTGTAATCACCGCCTTGCAATGTCTGCTGGTAATGGAGATCAATGGAATCCTTAATACCCTGCTTCATCTGACGTCCGGGGTCCACGGCATTGTAGGCCCCGCTTGCTATTATTGAGTTACCCCCGATGAAAGGATTTTTCTCTATAATTACAACCTTGCTTCCGGCATCGAAGGCCTCAATAGCTGCGGCAAGACCGGCATAACCGGTACCGACAATAAGAACTTCTGTCTCCTTATCCCATTTTTTTGGCGGCTCAACCGCCTTGAGTTCCCGCGGCACCATCTGATTAACGACAAGCGCACCCGCGACGGTTGCACCGGCGCCCAGGATGAATTTTCTCCTGGTTACACCAGTATCTTTTTCTTTTTGCCCCTTTATGTTTGTTTCTGTTTTATTTTCTGACATGGTTCGTCTGCCTCCTTTCATACGATTTTGTTAAACCGGTGCACAATCTGAAATATATCCCCGTTACCAGAAATTGTCAACAATCTGTATAAAGTCAATATCAATTGCTGAAATCGATTAATGATCTGATTCAAGCCCTAAGCCTTTCGAAATATTTACCAGTCTGATAATCGGGGGATTACCGGGACTTTTCCTTTTAGTTTGCAGTATTTGGCGAATAATGTTATAGTATGCTGTCGTGTTCTCAACCCATCCCTCTTTTTAATCACAGAACAACGAAATGAAATAAGGATTGACTGGTCCACGGCTACAAAAGAACAATAAAGGAGATACATTTTGACAGAAAAATTTGAAGACCTTTCCCTGTCAAGGGAATTAGGCAAAGCAATTGTGGATATGGGTTTCGAAGAAACGACACCCATTCAGGCACAAACCATTCCTGTTGTGCTTGAAGGGAAGGACATAATCGGTCAGTCGCAGACGGGTACCGGAAAAACAATCGCATTCGGCATTCCTATAATAGAAAAGCTTCATGCCAGATCAAAAACTGTACAGGCCATCATTTTATGCCCTACGCGGGAACTGGCCATACAGGTAGCAGAGGAATTGAAGAGGCTCCTGAAGTACAGGAAAGATGTCAATATACTGCCCGTGTATGGCGGGCAGCCAATAGACCGTCAGATCAGGGCTTTAAAGAGCGGTGTCCATATCGTTATCGGCACTCCCGGACGTACCATTGACCATATCAACCGCGGCACATTAAAGCTGAACAATGTAAAAACGGTTGTTCTGGATGAGGCAGACGAGATGCTCAACATGGGTTTTATTGACGATGTGGAGACTATCCTCAGAAAAGTCCCGGAAGAAAGGCAGACACTCCTCTTTTCTGCTACCATGCCCAAGCCCATCCTTAACCTTACCAAAAGATACCAGAGAGACCCGGAGTTTATAAAGGTAGTCCACAAACAGCTCACCGTCCCCCGTGTTAAACAGGTATATTTTGAATTGAAGGAGAGTATGAAACTCGAGGTGCTCTGCCGCCTCATCGACATGCATAACCTGAAATCCTCCCTTGTCTTCTGTAACACGAAAAGACGGGTGGATGAAGTGGTGATGCATCTCCAGGCAAGGGGGTACGTGGCTGACAGCCTCCACGGTGATCTGACACAGCAGCAAAGGGACAGGGCAATGGGTAAGTTCAGGAAAAACATCACTGAAATACTTGTGGCAACCGATGTAGCGGCAAGGGGCATTGATGTGGAGGATATCGGGGCGGTCTTTAACTATGACCTTCCTCAGGATGAAGAGTATTATGTTCACCGTATCGGGAGAACGGCCCGTGCAGGAAAAAAAGGGCGCGCCTTTACCTTTGTTGTGGGAAGGGAAATATACAAATTGAGAGAGATTCAGAATTACGCCAATATAAAAATAGACCGTCAGGCCACCCCTTCTTTTGCTGATGTGGAAGAAGCCAGAACAACGGCGCTTATTGATAAAATAAAGGAAACCGTTGAGGAGGGCAAACTCGAACGATATATTCAGATGATCGAACCGCTTCTGAAGGACGATTTTACTTCTCTGGATATTGC
>CAYMTB010000215.1:0-6267 GCA_964393225.1 uncultured Syntrophorhabdaceae bacterium | reverse complement strand
TTTTAATACCATCGTAGGCTACAGCATCCTGAGCCAGGTCAATACAACGTATAATGCCTATTTCTCTGTCACCCTGAAACCATGGCATGAACGGAAGAAGGCGGAGGAAAAATATGCCGCTATCATGGCCCGCGTAAACAGGGAGCTTGACAAGCTGCCGTCCACCCAGGCCTTTGCCTTCTCACCTCCTGCAATTCCCGGTATAGGCACATCCGGGGGTATTACCTTCATGCTCGAAGATCGCGCCGGGAATGGTATTGATTTCCTTGCGGAGAACACGAAAAAATTTATGGATACAGCCCGAAAACGGCCTGAGTTCGCCTCGGTGACTACTTCGTTCTATCCAGCGGTACCGCAGATGTATGCCAGTGTAGATCGTGACAAGGCGGTCAAACAGGGTGTGAATCTTGCCGACCTTTACCAGTCACTGCAGTCCTTTATGGGTGGTCCATTCGTGAACTACTTCAACCGTTTCGGCCGTCAGTGGCAGGTCTATATACTCGCCGACGGTGAATACCGTACGCGGGCGGAAAATATAGGCCAATTCTATGTGCGGAACAAATACGACCAGATGGTCCCCTTAGCAAGCCTTGTGACCATCGAGAAGAGCACCGGACCGGAGTTCACCCTGCGCTACAACGAGTACCGTGCCTCCCAGATTAATGTGATCCAGGCGCCGAAATACAGCTCGGGGCAGGCCATGGCTGCTCTGGAAGAGGTGTTCAAACAGACGATGCCGTCCGAGATGGGTTTTGATTATATGGGCATGTCCTATCAGCAGAAGGCTGCCGCTGAAGGTATATCACCCATGGTCATATTCGGACTCTCACTCTTATTTGTCTTTCTCATACTTGCGGCGCAATACGAGAGTTGGTCTCTGCCTTTCAGCGTGCTCCTCGGAACGCCTATCGCAATTTTCGGGGCTTTTGCGGGGATATGGCTTCGCTCCATGGAAAATAACGTCTATGCGCAAATCGGGCTGGTGATGCTCATCGGCCTGGCAGCCAAGAATGCGATTCTTATTGTTGAATTCGCGAAGGCCAAATTTGAAGAGGGCAAATCAATTACGGAAGCCGCTCTTGAAGGCGCCCGCATACGTTTGAGGCCGATTTTGATGACTGCCTTTGCCTTTATTCTGGGCACGGTGCCTCTGGCAATTGCCTCGGGTTCAGGGGCGATGTCGCGGCAAATCCTTGGTACGGTGGTGATCGGGGGGATGCTCGCTGCTACGTTAATTGCCGTCTTCTTAATCCCCGTAACCTTTTATGTCATAGAAAAACTGGCGCACCGCCGGGATGCCGAACCGGCAGCAACATCGGACACACCGAAGCCGCCTTCAGAGCAAGGGCCATGAAACGTTCAACGTTCAACGTTCAAAGTTTGAAGATTAAAAACGCTAAACTTTGAACTATCTTTTAGCGGGCAGGGTAACTGATTATGTCAAAGTTCTTTATCAACCGTCCCATCGTAGCCATGGTGATTGCGATTATCACAGTCATCGTGGGCATTGTCGCGATGACGAGGCTGCCCATTGCCCTGTTTCCTGATATCGTGCCTCCGGAAATCCTCGTAGAAGCCACCTATACGGGCGCTGACGCATTGACTCTTGAGCAGGCTGTCGCCACCCCCATCGAACAGCAGATGAACGGCGTTGACAATATGCTCTACATGTACTCCATCAATGCCAATAACGGTCAGACACAGTTAAGGGTTGATTTTGATGTAGGCACCGATCCGAATACCGATGAAGTGCTCGCTCAGATGCGTTTCGGACAGGCTGAGTCACAATTGCCGCCCGAAGTGAATGCCATGGGTGTCACCATAAAAAAATCGCAAAGCAGTCCGCTTATAGTTTTTGCTATTTATTCGCCGAAAGGAACTTATGACCAGGTATTTCTCTCCAATTATGCCTACATAAATATAAACGACCCTCTTTCGCGGGTCAAGGGTGTCGGTCAGGTGCAGATCTTCGGTGCCGGCCAGTATGCCATGCGGCTCTGGGTAAAGCCGGACTATCTGGCAAAGCTCGGCGTTACGGTGAGCGACATCACGGACGCCATTAATGCTCAAAACACCGTGAATCCCTCCGGACAGATCGGGGCAGAACCGGCCCCTCCGGGGCAGGAATTTACCTATACGGTGATAGCTCCGGGCAGACTTATCAGTGAAAAGGAGTTCGGAGAAATTGTAATCCGGGCCAACAGCGACGGTTCTTTGCTGCGCGTGAAGGATGTTGCCCGTGTTGAACTGGGGGCTCAATCCTATAACGTTATAGGCCGCTTTAACGGTAAACCTGCTGCCGTCATTGCCGTATACCAGCTTCCCGGCTCCAATGCCATTGATACTGCTAAGCAGGCTGAAAAGCTTATGAAAGAATGGAAAAAACGCTTTCCTCAGGACTTGGAGTATACGGTCTGCCTCGATACAACACTGGCGGTTATTGAGGGCATCAGAGAGATTGTAATAACCCTCGTCGAGGCGCTGATCCTTGTTATTATTGTTGTTTTCCTCTTTCTGCAAGGCTGGAGGGCCACGCTCATTCCACTTTGTGCCGTGCCGGTATCACTTGTAGGCACCTTTGCCCTCTTTCCGCTCTTCGGTTTTACAATCAATACCTTATCGCTTTTCGGTCTGGTGCTTGCCATCGGTCTCGTTGTTGACGATGCCATTGTTGTCGTGGAGGCAGTGGAAAAGCATATAGAGGAAGGCCTGCCTCCTAAAGAGGCTACAATCAAAGCGATGGAGGAGGTATCCGGTCCGGTTGTGGCCATTGCACTCATCCTTGCCGCCGTGTTTATTCCTACCGCATTTATACCGGGGATCACAGGAAGGCTCTATCAGCAATTTGCAGTTACAATTGCTATTTCAGTGCTTATCTCAGCCTTTAATGCCCTGACGCTCAGTCCTGCGCTTGCGGCCCTGCTGCTCCGGCCGAAGACAAAGGGTTCAGGCCTGCTTCAGAAATTCTATGACCTGTTCAATCGTGTTTTCAAGCGTGCAACGGACGGGTACGTGGGTCTCTGCGGCGTCGCTATCAGGAAGACTCTGATCAGTCTGATCATACTTGTCGGGGTTGTGGCAATGTCCGGTGTTTTCGCAAAGATGGTGCCGGGCAGCTTCCTTCCCGAGGAGGACCAGGGATACCAGTTTGCTGCACTCCAGCTGCCCTTTGCCGCCTCACTGCAGCGCACCGATGAGGCCGTGAAGAAGGTTGAAGAGATCATTCAGAAGACCCCGGGCGTGAAATACTGCACGGCAGTCACCGGCTACAACCTGTTGAGCCAGATTACCAACACATACAGTGGTTTTTTCTTCATAACCCTTGAGGAATGGTCAAAACGAAAAAAACCTGAGGAACAATACGAAGCAATTATGATGCACATTTACGAGGAGATGTCCGGCCTGAGCGAGGGTTTTGGTTTTCCTATCTCACCCCCGGCAATCCCCGGTATCGGCACCGCCGGCGGGTTCACCTTCGTTCTAGAGGACCGTTCAGGCAAGGATATCGCCTTTCTTGCCCGCAATGTGAAGACTTTCATGGAGGCGGCTCACAAGCGGCCTGAACTGACCTCCCTTGCCACCACCTTCAGCCCTGCCGTGCCGCAGATGTATGTAGACGTTGACCGTGACAAGGTGCTCAAGCAGGGCATTGATCTCGATGATGTGTATCAGACACTGCAATGTTTTATGGGAGGCACCTTTGTAAATTACTTTAACCGTTTCGGCCGCCAGTGGCAGGTCTTTGTCCAGGCCGAAGGAGATTACCGGATACAGGTTGAAAGTCTTGGCCAGTTTTATGTCCGTAATAAAAACGGCAACATGGTGCCCCTTTCCGCACTCGCTACTGTCAAAAATACGTCAGGCCCGGAATTTACTGTGCGTTACAACCAGTACCGAAGTGCTCAGATTTATGGGAGCGCTGCGCCTGGATATAGCTCTGCCCAGGCGATGAAGGCCCTTGAGGAGGTTTTTGCCCGGACCATGCCCACCGAGATGGGCTTCGACTATATGGGCATGTCATACCAGGAAAAGAAGGCGCAGCAGGGCATACCGGTGTCGGCTATCTTTGCTTTTTCGGTGCTCTGTGTCTTCCTTATTCTTGCTGCACAGTATGAGAGCTGGTCGCTGCCCTTCAGCGTACTCCTCGGTACGCCGATTGCAGTTATGGGAGCATTCCTGGGCCTCCTTGTGCGCGGGCAGGAAAACAATATCTATGCCCAGATCGGCCTCGTCATGCTTATAGGACTCGCTGCAAAGAATGCCATTCTGATTGTGGAGTTTGCCAAAACAGAATACGAAAGGGGAACGCCCCTCATTGATGCCGCACTCTATGGTGCCAGGCTGCGTCTAAGGCCAATCCTCATGACTTCATTCGCCTTTATCCTCGGCTGTGTACCGCTGGCTATAGCGAGTGGCGCCGGTGCAGTCGGCCGCCAGGTGATGGGTACAGCGGTAATCGGAGGGATGCTTGCAGCAACTTTCATAGCAATATTTCTTATTCCTGTGACGTTTTATATAGTAGAGAAGCTGTCGCATAGAGGAAAGAAAGATGATAAAAGTGAAAAAGTGAAAGAGGAAGGCAGTTGAGTAAGTAAAGTGAGTTGAGTAGTGAAAAGTAAAAGAATAGTGCAGAGCAAATCGTAATTCGTAATTCGTAATTGGTTTTAACTATTCACGAATCACGCTTCACGAATCACGGTTTTTTTGCGCTATCTGCTAAACGCTAAAAAAAAGAGGGTGAGTAAAATGAAAAGATTTATAACCTTCCTGACCCCGATAAACGGGATAAGTAAGTTTACAAAATTATTTTCTGCCAAAAAAACGCAGAAAATAATTTTTAACTTGCTAATATCTATGGCCATGCTCTCTGCCTGCGCCATCGGCCCGGACTATAAGCGCCCGGCAATCGATACACCTGCGTCCTGGCGCTTTGAAGAGAAAGAGACCAGGGATGTCGCTAACACGACCTGGTGGGAGCAGTTCAATGACCCTGTATTAAACAATCTTATTCAGATCTCGCTCTATGAAAACAAGGATCTGAAGATTGCGTCTGCGAGGATCGAGAGATATGTAGGACAATACTGGGTGGCACGGGCAGGTTTTTTCCCGCAGATTGCTGCGGGCGGCAGTGCAGGCAGAAACCGCATCTCTGAACAAGGCTTGTCGTCCCTTACAACCCCGGCTGCGAATCCGGCAGACAGCTACCAGGCTTCTTTAAACTCTATGACCGGCAGTTGGGAGATTGATGTCTGGGGTCGCCTGCGCCGGGCAACAGAAGCAGCGCGTGCTGACCTTTTGAGCTCCGAAGAGGGAAGACGGGCCGTCATTCTCTCGCTTGTCTCTTTTGTGGCAAACGCTTACATAAACCTCCGTGATCTCGATAAACAGCTCGAAGTGGCGGAGCGTACTGTAAAAAGCAGAGAGGATTCATACAAACTGTTCACACTGCGTTATAACGGCGGGATTATCTCCCTGCTGGAACTTTCCCAAGTGGAGTCTGAGTATGAACAGACGCTCTCCCAGATACCCGTTATTAAGAAGAATATTGCACAGCAGGAAAATGCGCTTAGTGTACTGCTTGGAAGAAACCCCGCCTCTATTCCGAGAGGCAGGACAATCGATGAGCTTATGCTGCCCTCTGTCCCTGAAGGTTTACCGTCTGACCTACTTGAACGGCGGCCGGATATCCGCCAGGCCGAGCAGGCTCTTATTGCCGCCAATGCGCGGATTGGCGTGGCGCGCGCGCTCTATTTTCCCACCATTACCCTGACCGGTCTTTTTGGATGGTCAAGCACGGAACTCTCAAGCCTTTTCACCGGGCCCGCGCAGGCCTGGAGCTGGGCTGGCAATTTCACAGCCCCCGTTTTTACCGGCGGCGCCAATATGGGACAGAATATGGTAGCCGAGGCGCAGCATCAGGAAGTCCTTTTGCTCTATCAGAAGACGATCCAGACTGCCTTCAGGGAGGTAGAGGATGCACTTGTGGGCCAGAAACGCATACGGGAACAATTGGCGGCGCAGAAGCGTCAGGTGGAATCCCTCAGCACCTCTGTACGGGTGGCAAGGCTCAGATATGATAATGGTTACGTGAGTTATATTGAGGTGCTCGATGCAGAGCGAAGCCTCTTCAATGCGGAGCTTGATTACGCAAGGACACAGGGGGCCCTTTTTCAGGCATTCGTTAGCCTGTATTCGTCGATGGGGGGAGGATGGGTTACAGAGGCGGACAAAATGACGGCAGCGGCAACGTCTACAAAACGAAACTGA
>CAYMTB010000214.1:0-6275 GCA_964393225.1 uncultured Syntrophorhabdaceae bacterium | reverse complement strand
CAATGTTAGCGATCTTAAATACCATAGTTATATCATTCCAATACGGCTTGAGAAACAGTATAAGGAATGAAGCGGTAAGGATGGCCGAAAAGAAGATGAACGAACTGAGAAACACTGCCTTCACTTCTCTGGCAAGCAGCAGTTCATCAGAGACACGGACTTTTAGAAATTTAACCGTAACGTATACGCAGCAATGGACGGTAAGCGTTCTGTCAGCTAACAGCACTGCTATTGATGTATCGGTTTCATGGACTTATATGGGGCAGTCTTACTCGCACAGTACGGCATCGATTGTCAGCCAGGATGCTTGAGGTGTACTTTGATTAGATACAGCAGACAGCATGGATTTTCCCTGATTGAGCTTCTGGTAGTTATGGCCTTGCTTTCAATTGTGGCCATCATGACCATGGACGCCTTTAATATGGTTATAAAGCAATCCGGCCAGACAATGAAGACTGTGACGACGGAGATCGACCAGACCATCGGGCTCGATATTCTCCGTTCTGATATCGAGCAGGCAGGTTTCGGTTTGCCATGGACTTTTCAGAATTCAATCACTTATGCCGAGGCCGCCTCATCGCCCGCCTCCACCTATAACGATTCGCCATCGACCGCACCGCGTGCAATTTTAAGCGGCAACAACGTGGGATACAACAGCTCGGATTATCTTGTCATCAAATCTACCATGGTTGCGGGGAGTGATACAGCCAATAAATGGACTCATATTTCAAAGGATTCAAGCACAACACCAAGCCCGAAGTCCTGGACATCAACGTCAAGCAATCTCAGTACAAATGACAAGGTAATAGTAATTAAGCCGCGGTATGATGCGCTGGGATATAACGAACTGGTGATGAATTCAGGAACGTTTTTTACAACATACAGCAGCACCAGTTTTATCTCTGCCTTTTCTCCGGCGACTATCGGACAGAGATTCATTGTTTATGGCGTCAGTGCTGCTGATGCCAGCCTGGCCAGCCTGCGGATGCCCTTCAACAGGGCAGACTATTACATCGCCAGGCCATCAACCAACATGCCCTCGGACTGCGCCCCCAATACGGGGATCCTTTATAAGGCTACCGTCAATCACAGCGATGGAGCGCTCACCGAGATGCCCGTACTTGACTGTGTTGCGGATATGCAGGTTGTGTTTCGTCTCGGCACGGACAGTAACGACATAACAGCTCTTACGGCACAGCAGATCCGTGAACAGTTAAAAGAGGTGAGGGTGTATATACTTTATCATGAAGGCTCGATAGACCGCAGCTACACGCATGGGGCTTCGACAATAACGGTCGGTGAATTCAGCCTTGGGCGCACCTTTAATTTAGCGAGTATTATCGGGGCAGACTGGAGCAGGTACCGGTGGAGGGTCATCACTCTGTCCGTAAAACCAAAAAATATTTTATGATATCGGGGAATCTTATGTCCTGTATTAACAGAGAAAAAGGTATGGCACTCCTGGTTGTTCTTGCAATAGTTGTGATTACTTCGGGTCTGGCTGTGACTGTTTTGTATTTCATAACAAAACAGACAGAGGTTTCAGGGCTTCAAAAAAGGTACCAGACTGCAAAAGAAGCCTCTTTGGGGGCCGTTGAAGTTTTCACAAAAGAGGTTATTCCCGGTACCATTTCCGGCACTACTACCCTGTCGGCAAAAGTAGCCGGCTTTAGTTCAATATCAGCTGCTTCGGCGACAGCCGTAGCGGCAAACACGTGTTTCAGCGACAAATTGAAAAAATCAACCACAAGCTGGTCAGGCTGTGTCAGCACATCTGACATCACGACATCAGCCGATTTGAAATTCACACTTAAAAGCGCCTCCGGACAGCCTTTTGATGTCTATACCAAGATAGTTGACACAGTTGCGGGCAATTCAAGCACCGGCGGAGTATCCCTTGAAGGCGGCGGGGGCTCGGGAGATTCCGGATCGGGTATAATATCGACTCAGCATTTTCCCTATATGTATACGATTGAAGTAATGGGACAGCGGCAGCAAAATCCAAGCGAGAGAGCATATTTTGAAGTTCTTTACGCCTATTAATAAGAAGGATAACAAGCAGGCTGATAAGAAGGGCGTCAAAAAGAAAAGGATTTCAGAAGCTGTTAAACGTAATAAAGAAATACCGTATTTATTGACCGGCGCAGTTGTTGTAGTGTTTCTGTTCATATTCCTGAGCATTACAGCATACAGGCATGTCCAGGTCGTAAGGCAGGAAAAGCAGCAGATTGCACAGCAAAAAGCATCGGGCAGCATGATAACACAGGGCAAGGAAAACCTTATGCCCGAAATGATCAAGGCCAGACTGCAGCTTGAATCAATAAACAACGCGGACGTTTTGAAAGTCATCCCTGAAGGAAGTGAAAAGAAAGACAGCACAATTACATACACATACGAGTGGATGAAAAATGATAAACCCTTTGGAGGGAATACTAACAGCATCAGCGGCTTCAATAAGGGGGACAGGGTAGAAGTAATAATTACACCGTTCGATGGTAAAATTTACGGGCAGCCCAAGATACTGTCAACAGAAATCATGAAAACAACCCCCAGGATTATTGAAAATAAAGAAATAACCTTTGATGGGAACATGTTATCACACAAGGTTAAAGCAATTGATCCTGATGGCGGCAAACTTTCATATTCATTAATAGAAGCGCCAAAGGATATGACTATTGATAAGACGAATGGAGCAATTAACTGGCAGGTAAAACCGGATGAATTCGGGGTATTCAGCATAAGGGTTAAGATTTCAAACGACCAGGGAGGAGAATCTGTCTATCAGTTAAATATCAATCTAAACAAGGCCGAAGGCGAACTCAAAAAAGATGCGGCCATACTCCCTTAACCTTTTCTCCTTAGAAGATGCGGCTGAAACGGAATGAAAAACCGTTTGTCCATACATTTCCATAATGTACCAATAGAGGCGACACGGTTCGCCTGGATATTACGACGTTTCTGCCACATACGGGCAATGCCGGCAAGTGCATCTTTCTTTGCCTTGATGATAACAGCCCCCTGACCTCTTATTGAAAAAGAGGAAATAGATAACAGATTGAGAAAAATATGCAGAGGTAGAAGCAGCCAGAAGAAGACACAGGGCACGTTCTTGATAAACACCCAGACCATATTGCGAAACCCGTGATATACGGCAAAGTCACTCAACTCTTCTCCTGTAGAAGCAGAGCCCACGTGATGGACCACAGCGTTCGGTACATACATGGCCTTGTGCCCTGCCAAACGAAGGCGGAATCCCAGGTCCACATCTTCCAGATAGCAGAAAAAATCCTCGTCAAATCCACCCGCATCCGCCAAAGCCTGCCGCCGGTAAAGAGCCGCTGCCGCGCATGGCGAAAATATCTCACGCAAAACGAGATCTTGCGCTTGTTGCTGTTTTCTATAACGATTACGCCAGGCCAACCCGCTCATGTGGTAGATGTCGCCGATGCCGTCCAGAACTTCGGGATTGTCATGGCATAACTGTCTTGAGCCGAATGCAGCCGCTTCCGGGTTGGCGCAGGCCGCTGCAAGCAGATGCTTGAGCCAGTCCGGCTCCGGAAAAGCATCGGGATTGAGCAGGGCCACAAACTCGGTGTTGCACTTTGTCAAAGCGCGGTTGTTGCCGGCAGCAAAGCCGAGGTTTGCATCCATACGAAGCAAGGTGACGTTTTCGGCCAGTTTCCCGGCATTGATCAGGGAACTGTCAGTGCTGGCGTTGTCTACCACCAGTACACGCTCCGGCTGATGCGTCTGCGCCTTGAGGCGCCGCAGGCACTCGGCCAGCAGCTCCCCGCTGTTCCAGTTAACGATTATGACCGTTGTTGACATTTTTCAGTACTTAATGAGCGGACATAGGCGCCGGCGATTTCCTTGCCGCTTCCTTCCTGGACGATCCCGCCTCCTTCGAGAAGGATGGCGCGGTCGCAAAATCGCCCGACATCCGCAGGATCGTGGCTGACCATCAGGACCGTATGGCCCGCCTGACGAATCTCCTCGTATCGCTGATAGCATTTTTCCTTAAATTCCATATCCCCCACGGCAAATACTTCGTCAAGGATGAGAAGCCCCCGGACCGCCCGAAAGGCAACAGAATAGGCGAGGCGCATGGCCATCCCGGACGAATAATGCTTGAGTTCGAGGCGTGAAAATTCCTGCAGTCCCGCGAACTCCAGAATTTCATCTTTTGCGGTTTTTAACTCGTGAAGCGTCAGGCCCATCACGGTGCCCAACAGATAAATATTATCGATTGCATCAAGTTCCGGATTCCAGCCTACGCCCAAATCCAATATAGGCGTGATAGGTATGGCGCATTCAACTGTACCCCGGTCAGGCTGATAAATACCGGAGATAATTTTGAGCAATGTGCTTTTACCGGATGCATTTCTGCCCATGATCCCCATTGTTTCACCGGCTTTTACTGAAAAGTTGATGCCGCTCAAAACCTTCAGTTCCCGGCCGTCTTTTAAATACTTTCTAAATCTGAAACTGTTGAGGATGTGCTCACGCACGGTCTCCAGCTTCACCGCAGGAATGAAAAAGCTTTTATGAATCTCCAGGACTTTCAGGGCAACCATGGCGCTACAACCTTTCCAGAGAACGGGGCGCAAGACGGCAATACAAAGATGCGCCGGCAAACAGCACCGCCGCCGCGGCACCCAGCAGCATTAGATGGGCCGTAATGGTCGGAATCTCTCCTTTGACAAGGACTGACCGTGAAAATTGGATAACCGCTGTGGGCAGCCATGCATACATGAAAAAATGAAATTTATGCGGCACAATATCAAGGGGATAGACAATCGGGGTGAAAAAAAAGCCCGCCTGCATCAGCAATTCCCATATCTGATTGATATCCCGGTAGCGAAGAAAAAGGACACTTCCCGCGAGCGAAATCCCGATGATAATAACCAGAAAAAGAAACACGTAAAGACTAAAGCAGCTTATTTCCAGGAAGCTTAAATGCCGCCTGAAAATAGAAATGTAGCCGCATACAGCGATACTGAAAATAACTACGGTAATCAGCGCACTCGAGACCGATGTCAGCACGACAACCCACGACGGAAATTTTGTTTTTGTCAGCAGGAAGGTTTTAGCATGGAGAGACATGAGCCCCGTCTTTGTGGATTCAGAAAAAAAATCATAAAGAAACAGTCCGATAATCAAATTCAAGGCGTAATAGGTATCCATTGAAAAGATGACTGAAAACACGGTATAAAGAACCGCAAACATGGTAAGCGGTTTAACGAGGGCCCAAAGATAGCCGCCCAGCGTCCCGTGATAACGCGTCTTGAAATCCGTCCGGATGAGCGTCCAGATCAAACCGGGCAAATAGGCCCCGTTACGGTGAATTGTTATGCTATTCTTCAATGGATACTCCGCCCCTCAGTCGGTTCTCCACATTCGTCATGAAGGCAAGGAATTGATTCTTGAATGTTTCTGAGTTAAAAAGGTGGCTCCTCTCATAGGCATTCCGTGCCATTTCTTTCCTCAATCCCTCATCCCGGATCACCCTCAAGGTATATTCCTGTAACTGTTCGATGGAGCTGAACCTGAATCCGGTTTTCCCGTGTTCAACGATCTCCCGCTGGCCGCCGCCATCTATTACAACAGGGACGCAGTAATTCTGCATGGCTTCCACTGTTGTCATACCGAAGTGTTCTATAAGATGAGGGCTGTACTCATTAAGTCCGCATGCATGCCAGAAGATAGCCGCCCTTCGATACAGGTCCTTAACCTCATCGTTGGAGAGGTTCGGCTTCAGCACGATATTAGCGGACCGCATCCCCTTCAGCTCTTTTAATATCTTTTTAAAATAAGGGTTTCCGTCGTGGTTCCCTCCGACGAGAACAAGCATCCATTCGTCCGCAATCTCCTTGTATGTCTTTGAAAGTTCATAAAAAGCCCGAACCATATCCAGCTGTTTTTTGCTTCCGCTAACTTCAAACCGCGCAACAGAGAGAATGATCTTCTCTTTTCGATCAGGGCTGCTCGCCGGGTTATACATGTCCACCGGCGGAGAAAGTATGATCGTTGGTATGATCTTCCACTTTTTTTCTACCCAGAATGAAGTATATTTGCCGTTGGTGATGACATAATCATATCGGTGTGCACTGAAATATCTCCCGATATCCTGATCCGGGAAATGACACATGAAGATTGATAGAGGGGATCTGGGCTCTACCCTTGACAGCATGTTAGCGTTCAGGAAGATATCATAATGGGCGCTCTCTTTGCTTATCAGGTCAAAGTAATTAGTGCTTGCCGCATTGGCATACCCC
>CAYMTB010000213.1:3682-6420 GCA_964393225.1 uncultured Syntrophorhabdaceae bacterium | reverse complement strand
CCGGTAATCAATAAAAACCTTTGTACTGGATGCGGAAATTGTGTTGAAGTATGTCCTCCGCTTGCACTGTCTTTGACGGATGAAAAAGTAGCTTTAGAAGAGGAATTCTGCGAAGAATGCGGTTTTTGTGCTGTCGGATGTCCAACACAGGCGATAGAAATAATCTTTCTTATTTCCCAGGAATAATTGAGACCAATATACGGGAAACAGTAAAAAAAGAAAATGCTATTGCAATACGCTGAGTATTGGTGATTTGAACTTGGAACTTGCATCTGATGTATTAAAAAACGGCATAGGAATTAAAACAGAATAATGTTATATATGATGATAGGAAAGTCTAAAGTGAAGAGGCTGGACAGAGTTTTATAAAGTTGTTAACTTTAAAAAAAGGAGAAAAAATGAAAAAATTTAGTGTAGTGTTGGTTTTTATTATGTTGTTGTCCTTTACATCAGCAGCTTTTGCTGGATCGGCTATTGACAAAATAGTCAAAAGGGGAGAATTGATAATCGGTACTTCTGGAGACTACCCCCCACTTACCGCTAAAGCGAAAGACGGTAAACTCATGGGACTTGATATTGATCTTGGAATGTTAATAGCGGACGTTATGGAAGTGAAGCCAAAAATAGTTCAGATGCCATTTGCTGAGCTATTGCCATCCTTGCAATCAGGAAAAATTGACATGATCATCTCTGCAATGACGATTGTGCCGAAACGTAATCTGAAAGTTGCATTTATAGGCCCGTATTTCATTTCTGGCCAGTCTGTCATGGCAACGAAGATGACGGCTATGTCAATAGAAAATATGAATGATATTAATAAGCCTGATTTTGTTTTAGCAGTGCCTGGAGGGACAACAAGCGAGCTGATTGCAAAGAAAAATGTCCCGAAAGCCCAGATAAGGATTGCAAAAGACATGAATGAGGCGGTGAAGATGTTGCTCGATGGCAAGGTAAAGGCTGTAATGTCTGATACGGCTGCCTGTGCCGTTGAAACAGTCCGTTATAAGGAAAAGAATATTGTTTCCACCCCTCCTTTAACTTTTGAACCTATTGGAATTGCAATAGCAGAAAACGATCCGCTTTTTTCCAACTTTTTATCAAATTTCCTTTCAGGAATGAGGGGAAGCGGAGATCTTGAAATGATTACCAACAAATGGTTTAAAGACACATCATGGATTAAGGATCTTCAATAGGAGTCGGTTGTCCGGGCAGCATTTGTATTGAAATCGGCTCAAAAACTTAGTACAATCAGTTACCTTGCCCCCGTAGCTCAGGCGGATAGAGCGACGGTTTCCTAAACCGCAGGCCACATGTTCGAGTCATGTCGGGGGCATTTAATTCTTTCGATGCTTCGTTGCCATATTTCTTGTGCTGTATTGCAAATCACCGGTAATTTTTTTCTCAATAGAAATAAATGGAGGTAACTGTTCAGCTTCAAATATTGCAAGGCCTTTATTTGCCCCTTTATACATGTCCAGTTCAAAATACTGATTATTCCATAAAAAACAGATATGTTCCTTCTCTATTATTACCGTTTTCGGGTCAATCAGATTTTTCAGGGTATGAAATTCCTGCTCAGTTATAAGCTCTTCTTCTTCAATATAGTTATCCTGATTTTTGATAGTTTTTTTTCTGGTAAGAAAATAAAGATATGCACCGTCCTGACCTCTTTTCCTTATCCTGACTTCTTCATTCCGGTTCTTTGAGCGAAGACAAATCTCCTCAACCTGTATTACCTGATGAACGGGTAGGTTTTTGTAATCAATGTTTTTAATCAAAAATTTTTCCTTTCTCTCGAGCGGCACAGGGATGTTGAGAAGTTGAGAAATTGCTGCAAAAGTCCTTTTAATCTTGCCCTCAAAATCGGTCCTGTTATCGATTATTTTAAAATGTGGATGACCGAGCCAGCTTTCCCTTATTCCGTGATCAAAACGTAGTGCTTCCTCGGGAGTTTCAATCCGTGCAGTATTATTGTCTCCAGTGTAGAATTCTATAGCCCCTTCAGCTGCAGTAACAAGATGGATAACTCCATTATATCTGTCGCGAAGGCTTACTTCGTTCAAACCTTTTCTTTTGATTATGGCTTTAAAATCATCATGAGATATAAAGGCCTTCACATCCATGATACCCCTGTCGAGGAGAATCACCTTTTTTCTCTCGGGGAAGATTCTTGTGACTGCCTTTTTATATGTTTCCTCAAAGGCGAGCTGCATGTCGAAAATGGTCTCTTCAAATATGACCACTTGTTTCCGTTTATCCATCTTACGGCGGTCAATACCGTTATTTGTTATCAGGGTGGCTGTTTCCGGTATGACGAAGACCATAAAACCGTGGTTGGATAATTTTTCTGTAAGATATGCCAATGAAGAACTTTTGCCAGAACATGGTCCTCCGGTAAGAACAATCATATTTACAGGCTCGATCAATAAGTCGCCCATTAATTTTCCTTGCGCACCATTATAGTATAGATGCGTTTATTTGACATTATTTCTCCCTGCGTACAGGTTCGGCGATAAAGTGCTGAACTATCACGGGTTTCCCATCTGTCTGAAATGAGCGGACACGTTTCTGGATTTCCCGGTCAGATACAGTAAACCGTTCATGTTGTCGTAAGTGTTCTATCCATGATTCCACTATAAATGATTCTATGTAATGTCCCGTGGTTGTCACGTCGCGAAAGAGATTCCACTTGATTGCGCCGTCTCTCATGCGGATTGTTTTCATTGGGCTCATGGCGT
>CAYMTB010000213.1:0-3582 GCA_964393225.1 uncultured Syntrophorhabdaceae bacterium | reverse complement strand
TGCCATACCACCGAAAAATACGAGTATAAATACAGAAATTACACGTCCTCTGACCCACGAAGGTATTACTGACTGGACGGAGGTATTAAAGATGGACAGAATAACGAGCCAGGATATGCCCCCGATTGCCATGGCAATTGAGAGAAGCTTAAAATCCGTTAAAACGGCGAGGGCAAATAATACAAGCGCGAAAAGAATCGTTGAGATAGCTACAAGAAAATTCATCGAGGTTTTATGTTGAACCTTTGGCAGAATGGCTGCACCAATAAGGCCGCCGATGCCAAAGAATCCGAGGAGCATACCGAATCCGGCGGAGCTTAACCCCAGATTAAATCTTGCGATAATAGGAAGAAAAGCCCAGAGGGAGCTGGCAAAAAACGAAAAAATTCCCATGTGAATAAGCACTGCCCAGACATCGGGTGCATTTCTTACATAACGGATTCCCGAACGTATCGCACCCATCAGTCGTTCTTCGGGTAGTGTACGAATCGTTGGTTTACGCTTCCAATGAATGAGTGCTGTCACAACACCGGAAAAAGAAAAGGCATTCAGAAGGAATGTAATTCCTGGCCCAAGAGCGGCAACGATGAGCCCGGCAAGGGCAGGGCCGGCAACACGGGCAATATTAAAAGAGACAGAGCCAAGTGTTATCGCTGAAGCAAGGTCTTTCCGGGGCACGAGTTCAGGGATAATCGCCTGCCAGGCCGGTGTATTTATTGCCGCACCGATGCTGAGAAAGAATGTAAAAACAAGTAGGATCAGTGGTGATACTTTTCCGAAGACGGTGATAAGACCCAGTCCTAAGGCAGCTGCTGACATAAGTATCTGGGTGAATATGAGCAAACGACGACGATCAATTGTATCTGCCAGTGCACCAGCTGGAAGGGAAAGAAGGAAAAATGGCAGGGTGGTTGCCGTCTGCACCATGGCTACCATAAAAGGGGACACGGTGAGAGAGGTCATTAGCCATGAAGCGCCGACATCATGCATCCATGTGCCAACCAGAGAAACAACATTTGTTATCCAGAGCAGTCTGAATGATCGATTCGACAGTGGGCTCCATATCGAACTGTTTTTCTTTGTTTCCATTATTTTAAAATTGCTCCATTTAATGCGATTTATGTGCAGCAATGTGATGGCTGAAACTGATTAATTATGAGTTGGAACCAACCCATACCATCGTCTGGTTTCTGCCGGATTGTTTTGCTTTGTAAAGCATTGCATCTGCACGCCGGTACAATTCTTCAGCGGTAATTAACCCTTCGTTATCAGTTGATGCTATTCCTGCGCTGACTGTGACGTGTAGCTTGTGAGTGTCAGCAAAGCTGTACTCGCTGCAAATAGAACGAATCCTTTCAGCCACTATTAATGCCCCGTTAAGCGGTGTGTCAGACATAAGAATAATAAATTTTTCACCATCATATCTGCTTACCATGCTTGTTCCTTTACGCACGTTTTCTTTTAAGATGTTGGAAAATTCTACTAACACCCTGTCTCCAACCTGATGGCCATATGAATCGTTGATAGTTTTGAATTGGTCCATATCGACGAGGGTAATTGCTATTGATCCGGGGTGCCTTTTGAGCTTCAGCAACTCTTCATTAACTCTTATCTCGTAATATTTGCGTACAAAAAGACCTGTGAGTCCATCATAAAGGATCTGCGAAAAAAGTAGTGAATTCTGGAGCGCGAGGGAAAACAGCGTCGACAAGATAAATAACTGTTGCAAATCCTGGAAACTCAAATTATCTTTCTTCGGGTTTTCAATAACTACCAGTCCAATAACCTCAAAAGATGAATCCGCAAGAGGCAGACATAAACATTTTTTATTTGTTTTTTCCCTTGGATCAGAGGGAATGGGAACCTTTCCGTCCATCCTGAGTGAATAAAACCTGGGTATTTTTGAAGAGAGAACATGTTTGAGGAATGTGTCTTCTAAAGGGATATCTTTGTTTTTTTGATAAGGTTTATTGTTAACCAGGAGTCCATCAACGCTTAATTTTTCACCATCTTCACCCAATGTCAAGACCGCTACCCGTTTACTTTTACTAAAATCAGCTATTGTTTCGAGGGCTATATTTATAAGAAGTTTTCTATCGGTAAATGCGGTGAGGAGGCGAGCTCCAAAGTTCAGAAATATTAATTGCTCATCGAGTCCTTCTTCGAAGTTGATTTCTTGAACAGGATATTCACTCTTTTTTATTTTGCTAGACCGGTTTTTGTTTTCCATCCTGGTGCCCCCTTTAATGTGTTGTTGTATCAACCCCAAGCTTTTTTATTATATCACCTTTCAGGAATTTTGAACATTAATCACTGCAAAAAACACTCATTTACTTTTTTTGTGCACAAGGTTACAATTTCCATATATAACAAATAACAAAAGAAAAGGGGGTTAGATGAATCTTAACCGGTTATTCAAACCACAAACAATGGCGGTCATTGGCATTTCTCTAAGCAATGATTCTCATCCGGCCAATGTGATTTATAATAAAAACCACCTTCGCTATAAGGTATTGACCTATGCCGTGAACAGCAAGGGCGGCAGTATCAATGGCGAGAATGCTTATGCGAAGGTTGCAGATATTCCTGAAAAGATTGATTTGGCAGTTATCGTTACAAAGGCAGAAATTGTCCCTTCTGTCATCGCTGAATGTATCGAGGCAGGGGTGGGGGGTGCAGTTATTGTTTCGGGTGGATTTGCAGAAACAGGCCTTATGGATTTACAGAACAGGATTGTTTCAACGGCGAGGGAAGCAGACTTCCCTTTTATAGGACCGAATTGTCTTGGTATCTATTCACCTCCCTTGATGGATACCTTTTTCATACCAAGCGAAAGAATAGTGAGACCTGCACAGGGAAGGGTGGCCATGGTGAGCCAGAGCGGCGGTATGCTTGTTGATCATATGCTCAAATGTGCTTCGGAAGGGGTTGGTCTTTCGCTGGGGGTTAGTATAGGGAACAAGGCCTTGATAAGGGAGATCGATTTGCTTCAATACTTCAGAGATGACCCGGAAACAGATGTGATTACCTTTTATTTGGAGGGATTCGACAAGAATGAAGGGCGAAAATTTGTCCTTGCCGCTTCAGAGTGTGGCAAACCTGTTATTGTACTAAAATCCGGCAAGACACCAGGCGGAACCAATGCTGTAAAGAGCCATACTGCTTCCATGGCCGGAGATTATGAAGTATTTTCATCCGTTATGGCGCAGCATGGAGTAGTTGAAGCGACGGATGAATATGAGCTTGTCACTTTTGCCGAAGCGCTCAGTTGTTATAAAAAACCGATCGAGGGCAGAATAGGCATCATTACGAGTAGCGGAGGACATGGCGCACTGGCAACAGACGCCAGCTTTGCCCATGGCCTTCAGGTGCCCGCCTTTACTAAAGAAATGAAGGATGGGCTTCGTAATGTTTTGTCGCCGGCGATTCAAAATATTGCCTCTTTTGCCAACCCTGTTGACCTTACAGGCAGCTCTACGGACGATGATTTTATTGCAGCGGCAAGATTTCTCAGCAGAACAGATGCTGTAGACTGCATTATGCTTTTGCTCCTTCCTTATCAGCCCGGCATAACAATGGACC
>CAYMTB010000212.1:0-6450 GCA_964393225.1 uncultured Syntrophorhabdaceae bacterium | reverse complement strand
TGCGCGAAACGCTTCTTGCTGACGCATACTTTATGACCAAAATAATCGGGAGGTGTAGGATGACAAATAAATGGGGTGCCATTGTTATTGATATACAGGGCGACTTTACAAAATGGAAACAGGGCAGCCTTGCTGTGCCAGGTTCGGACGAAAGCTATGTAAAGAGTGTCGAGATGGCCACCCGGCTACTAAAAGATCTCGGCGTCCTTATTTTTGGAACACAAGATTGGCATGCCCCTGATCACATCTCTTTTGCAACCAGCCATCGAGGAAAGAGACCTTTCGAAACAGTTATGATTGACGGAGGAACGCAGGTTCTCTGGCCGCCCCATTGTATCCAGGGGACGGAGAATGCCCGTGTACTTATAGATAACAACCTCTTTCTTGCAGTAATAAAGAGCGCACAAAACTCTGATGTTGAAAACTATTCCTTCTTTCAGGACAAAAACGGTAAAAAAACAGAAATGGACACCGTACTGCGGGTAAACGGAGTAGAGAACGTTATCATCTATGGGATTGCCACAGAATACTGCGTGAGGGCAACATCTCTGGACCTTATTGTAGCCAACTATAAAACGACTGTCATTGAGAGTCTGTGTCGAGGTGTTTCCTCCGATGCTGCTGCAGCCGCACTCGACGAGATGAGAAAAAAGGGGGTCATAGTAACCGCCACACCGGAAGAGATAATTGAGGAAATCAGTCGGGAAAATACCTGCAAATGAACGTACGGGAATGCTGATTTATATGAAATAATGATAAAGAGTTTAATGGGAAGAATCTCAGACCATTATATGTTCGAAACAAAAGCGGGACGCGCTTCGTCTGCCAGAATAATTCCTGACCCCTGGCTCCATATGAGCCAGACCTTTTCGTTCAGTTCGTACGGCATCACCATGCCGTCGATAAAAAGGTAATTCAGCACCTGGACATCCAGCAGGTGATTATCTGCAAGGCGGATCGAGTAGCGGGTAATGTCGCCGAGAAACATGCTCTTCTCTATGGTCCCGTTGATACCGTTCTCATAATTTTCCGGTTCAAGAAGGCTTACGCGGATCTGTTCCGGGCGCACACCGTAAAGAACACGCTGACCCTGTTGAAAGGGATATCGGCCGCGTCGATAGACAGGTGTCCCCTCGAAAAGTTCGATCTCACAGCGCTCCCCCGAAGAATTAAGAACGGATCCTTCAAAAAAGTTGATGTCTCCGACAAAATCAGCGGTAAACTGCGTCGAAGGGCTATAATACACATCGTTCGGAAATCCGTATTGTTCAATGCGCCCTTTGTTCACTATGGCGACCCGGTCTGCCAGCTCAAAGGCTTCTTCCTGGTCGTGGGTGACCATCATTGTGGTAACGCCGATCTCCTTTACGATCTTTTTTAATGACTGACGGAGCTGCATACGGGTCTTGGCGTCTATTGCTCCAAAAGGTTCATCCAGTAAAAGCACCGGCGGTTCATAGGCGAGGGACCGGGCCAGGGCGACCCGCTGCTGCTGTCCTCCCGACAACTGACTCGAATACCGGGGGCCCATTCCATGGAGGTCCACCAAACCGAGTAAATACTCACGTCGGGCAAGTCGTTGTGAAACGGGTACATTTCGTATCTTCAGCCCGAATTCAATATTTTCGGCAACAGTCATATGAGGGAAGATTGAATAGTTCTGAAAGACAAATCCCATGCCGCGCTGCTGCGGGGGCAGGCAGGTGATATCCCTGCCGTTCAGTAATATGCGCCCCTCGTCGGGCACGGTAAGACCTGCGATCATGCGAAGGATCGTGCTCTTTCCACTGCCGCTTGACCCGAGAAGGACAACAAGCTCCCCGTCGGCAACGTCCAGCGAGGCCCTATCAACAACGCAGAGTTCACCAAATCGCTTGCTTATCTGTTCAATAACCACTGCCATGGCTCACCTCATTGATTGAGATCGTAACATTAAAAGGAGGTTTCATCGCCGCTCCTCCTTGATGCGGGTTCGTCCGGCAAAGTAGAGTATTAGAGAGAAAAGGATAAAAGAGACGACCGCCAGGATTGCAGCAACCGAATTTGCCGCTTCGATATTACCCCCTTCGAACTGGGAAAAGATGTACAATGGCGCGGTCTGCGTTCGCAGTCTCAGATTGCCGGAAACCATTACTGTGGCGCCAAACTCCCCCAGGGAGTGGGCGAAGGTAAGAAGAGCGCCCGTAAGAAGCCCCCCTTTCATGGCCGGGAATATGATATACCGGAATGCTTGCCAGCGGCTGGCCCCTATGGTGTAAGCCGCCTCCTCATAGGTCGTCTGCAGATCGTCCAGTACGGGCCTGATCGTTCCCAGCATATAAGGAAAAGTCACAAAGATATGGGCCAGCAGTACTCCCGCTGCGGTGAACATCGGCTGGATTCCCAATGGTCCCAGCATCTGACCGAAGAGGCCAATGGGTCCCCATAACAGGAGCAAGGAAGTGCCCACAACCACGTTAGGAATGGCAACGGGAAGACTCAGGATGATGCTGAGCTGCTCCCGTCCTGGAAAACGGGTCTTGCTTAGAACGTAGGCTGCATATGTGCCGAGGACGGTATTGATGCCTGCTGTAGCAAAGGCAATGATAACGCTGAACCGAAGGGCAAAGAGGGCATCTCTCGTGACAAGGTAAGACGCAAACTTGGGAAGGCCGCCCTTTAATGCGTAAATAAAAACCGAGGCAAGCGGCAGCAGCAGGAGTGGCAGCATTACCAGGATCAAAAAACCCGCCGGCAGCATACCGGAAAACCTTTTTTTGTATGTATCTATGTTCATGGTCTCAGCTCCTTGAGCACTTCATTCTTCCATGTTGCATCTATGATAGTGCGTTTTGCCTCCTGCCAGCCGCCAAAGTCTCTGATAAAAAAGGGATCCGAAATATGGCCGAATGACCTGTTGGATGAGTTCAGGCTCTCATCGACACTCCTAAACCCATTCTCAACAAAAAGGCGCTGCGCTTCTTCGCTCCAGAGAAAGTCAACGAATGCCTGAACAAGTTCCCTTCGTTTTTTTGCGATATTGCGGTCGATGACAACGAGGGTGTGTTCGCTTAAGATGGTGCTGCGCGGGTAGACGATCTCAAAAGGGGCGGAACCGCGGGAACGGCTCCAGAGGGCATCCTGTTCATAGGTGATAAGCGCATCGCCAAAGCCGTTATCGAATTGTGTTCTAACCGCCCTTCCGCTGCCGGCCTGGGCAACCACATTTCGCCAGATACCGAGTAGCATAGTCCTGCCTGCATCGGGGCCGGCATTGGATTGCCTCACAGCAGACCCATATTCAGCAATGATAGCCCAGTTCGCCGCTCCTGACGTAAACGGATCCGGATGGACGATACGGATACCGGGTCTTGTAAGATCGGAGAAATCATGTATCTTTTTGGGATTCCCAGGCCTCACAAGAATCACGAAAGGAGAGCGGTTTATGACGCCTCCGTGAGGCAGCAGCTTCCATGTCTCACCATTGATGGTCCCGGATTCGCTGAGCCGGTCCGCATCAAGCCCTGTTGATAGAATGGCAAGCTCAGCAGGAACGCCCATGATCAGCTGGTTTGTTACAGTGCCCGATCCGGCAAAGGAAGCGATCATCTCGACCTCTTGCCCGGTCTGGGCCATCCACTTCTTCTGGAAGGCAGGGAAAACACTTTTCGTAATCGCCGGCTCAATAATACTGAAACCATAGAGGACAATGGTTTGGGGGTGGCCGCTCCTTTTGGACGGAAGCAAAGGCCAGACGGTCCATATAATTAACGCAAGCATCAGGGAGGACAATGTAATTCTTAACAGCAGACCGTGTCTGCTGCAAAGGAGGGAACGAATAGCCATCATCTCATTTTCGTGCTATTCGAAATGTGTTGTCAACACCCATTCTATCAATCCGCCAGCAGCTTTTTAAGTGTGTACTCCCTATGGAGCCTGTCCGCTTCTTTCCCGTCCACCGTGTCTGTTTTCCCGAGGTCTATGGTGACCTTGTCTAACATGCCGGTAAACTTATATGGCGCCGGGATTCCATAATCCTCCACTACCGGGGTCTCACCATCCTGACCGACATCTGCTCCTTCGTCCGGTGAAAAGATAAAACTGTGGGTGTTTTCAATGCGCCCCTCGGCGACCTTCTCGCCGTTGACCATGAGCCTTGCTGAACCGCCTTTCCCGAAGCCGTTGCCGTCATACACAAATTCATAGCGGATGTTCGCTTTTCCGGGAGGAAGACTTTTTGCAGAGGCAATGGTGTAACGCGTGAGACCGAGCCAATTGTAGGTAAATGTCGGCTTGCCATCTTTCAGATAGAGACTCCATCCACCGAAACGTCCCCCCTGTGCAAGAACAACTCCCCGGACGCCGTCACGGGGTACCTGCACCTGGGCGGTGATTGAATGGGTCCTGTTCTTCACATTGATGAACACGTTTTCCGACATTCCGATCATTCCATCGTAAACCGTGAGTGATGTTCGACCGGCCATCAGGTCCGGACGACCGGCAACGGCCGCATTCATGCGTTCCTGAATACGGTCATCAATCGGCAGGACCTGATATTTTACTGCCTCGGCCATGAAGAGATCCTGCATCTGCCTGAGTTTGTCGGGAAATTTTGCCGCCAGGTCGTCTGCGAGACTAAAATCGTTCCGTGTGTTATATAATTCCCATCTGTCGTTTTCCAGGGAAGCCCGGGGAACGCTCTCCCACACCGCCTTGTGTACAGTGCCGGCAAACCAGCCGTCATGGTAGACAGCGCGATTGCCTACTATTTCAAAATACTGGGTCAAATGCCGGTCTTTTGCCTGTGCATCGTTAAGCGTGTAAAGAAGGCTCACACCCTCGATAGGTGTCTGCTTGATCCCATCCACCTTTTTCGGCTCGGGCAGACCTGCGGCCTCCAGAATGGTTGGGGCAATATCGATCACATGGTGCCACTGGGAACGAAGTTCGCCTTTGCCCTTGATTCCCTTAGGCCAACGAATAACCATACCGTTGCGAGTGCCCCCGTAGTTAGAAGCAACCGCCTTTGTCCACGTGAAGGGAGTGTCCCCGGCAACCGCCCAACCCGCGGCATAGTGCCCATATGTCATCGGCCCTCCCAGTTCATCAATGTGTTTCAGAATATCGGCAACATTTTCCTCTACTTTGTTAAAAAACGTCATCTCATTAAAGAGACCGTTCATGCCTCCATCTGCACTGGCGCCGTTATCGCCGGGTATGTAGAAGATCAGCGTGTTATCCAAATGTTCCATGTCGTCAATCGCCTGGATCAGGCGGCCTATCTCAAAATCGGCATATTCACCAAAGGCGGCATATATCTCCATCTGGCGGGCAAAAAGTCTTTTCTCGTCTGCGCTTAGTCTGTCCCAATCCTTGATGGCCTCCGGCTTGGCCGCCAACTTCGTGTCCGGAGGCACCACTCCCAGTTTTTTCTGCCGTGCCAGCGTCTCTTCGCGCAATTTGTCCCAGCCCTGGTCGAATTTTCCTTTATATTTTGCAATCCACTCCTTGGGAACGTGGTGAGGAGCGTGGGTTGCACCGGGGGCAAAATACATGAAGAAGGGTTTGTCGGGGGTAAGCGATTTCTCCGCCCGTACCCACTTGATGGCCTGGTTCGTCATGTCGGTCATGAGGTGGTAATCCGGGTCCTTCGGTGTTTCTATCCTGGCCATGCCGTCATAGAGTGCAGGCGACCACTGGTTTGCCTCACCTCCTATGAAACCGTAGAATTTGTCAAAGCCGCTGCGGGTGGGCCAGCGATCTGTCGGCCCCGAAGGGCTGACCTCCCATGGTGCGGTTTCGTGACTCTTGCCGAAGGCTGCTGTAGCGTAGCCGTTGTAGCGCAACATGGTTGCCAAAGGAGCCACGCTGACCGGGCGTTGGCCGGTAGCTCCCGGGAAGGCCGTTGACATCTCCATCACTAAAGACGTATTGCACGTGTGGTGATTACGTCCGTTAAGGAGCGCAGCCCGTGTCGGTGAACTGACACCCGTGGTGTGAAAGTTGTTGTAGCGCAGGCCCTGATCAGCCAGGCGCTGCAGTGTGGGCATATGAATCGGTCCGCCAAAGGTACTCGGTTGGCTGAATCCCATGTCGTCGAGGAGTATGATGAGCACATTAGGAGCGCCCGCGGGCGGCTTCACCTCAAATATCGGCGGGGGCGTTGCGTTTCGCACATCCAATACGGTGCTGTGGGGATATTTCGGTTCCGGAATGGGCAGAGTGGTTCGACCGGCCATACTCTGTGCCCCAGCTGTTGCAGCAAGGCTCGCGCCAATGGTAAGACCGAACGTTGCCTGTATGGTTTTTCGTTTCATAATCACGATCCTCTACTAATGGTCAGGTGCGTTAATTATTTTTAGGCCTATATTATAATACTTCCCGCTATTTATAAAGGGTTATCGTAGTTCCTATCAACTATTGTCACAAAAAAAGCATTGATTACGATAAATTACTCAATTACTATAAAAT
>CAYMTB010000211.1:0-6547 GCA_964393225.1 uncultured Syntrophorhabdaceae bacterium | reverse complement strand
ATATGGATGTAGTGCTACTATCCCGGCTGCAATTCGCTGTAGCAACATATTTCCACTTTCTCTTTGTTCCCCTGACTCTCGGACTTTCGATCCTTCTTGCCATCATGGAAACTCTGTATGTAAAGACTGGGAATGAGGAATACAAGACCATGGTAAAATTCTGGGGGAAACTCTTCCTCATCAATTTTACCGTGGGTGTCGTCACCGGCATTACCCTTGAGTTTCAATTCGGGACCAACTGGTCAAGATACTCACGTTATGTTGGTGATATATTCGGTTCACTTCTCGCCATAGAGGCCACGGTGTCATTTTTCCTTGAATCTACCTTCATCGCGGTATGGGCCTTCGGCTGGAAGAAGCTATCTCCAAAGATGCACCTCGCCTCCATTTGGCTTGTTGCTATCGCATCAAGCATATCTGCCGTATGGATTCTTATCGCCAATTCATGGATGCAGCATCCGGTGGGCTTTGTCATGCAGAACAACAGGCCTGTCCTCTCTAATTTCCTTGAAATTATTACCCAGGAGTATGCAATCCTCACGATCCTTCACACGTTATCAGCAGCCTATGTGGTGGGCGGCTTTTTTGTTATGGGTATCAGCGCCTATCATATCCTTAAAAAACAGAACCTCACTATTTTCCTGAAATCTTTTAGAATAGGCCTTATCTTTGCGCTTATCTTTTCCATCTTCGTTGCCATTGAAGGACATATGCACGGAGCCGACCTTGCCGGCAAACAGCCCGCGAAACTCGCCTCCCTTGAATCTCATTGGGTTACCCGGGGCAACGCGCCTGTTTATCTCTTCGCGCTCCCCGACGAGAAGAATGGACGCAACAGCATCGAGATCGGTCCCATCCCCGGCGCATTGAGTATGCTTGCATACCATACCCCAGGCGCTACAGTAAAAGGCCTGCAGGATATCCCGAAAGACGAGCGTCCACCCGTGATGATAACCTTTTTTTCTTTCAGACTAATGGTCAGCCTCGGCATGCTTTTCGTGCTGCTCACCCTCACCGGCTGGTTCCTGCGAAAAAAGATCGAGTTGTATCCGTTGTATCTAAAAGTTTTGCTCTATGCTATCCCCCTCCCCTACCTGACATGCGCAGCGGGATGGACAGTAACAGAGGTAGGGAGGCAGCCCTGGATTGTTTACGGACTTATGAAAACGTCTCAGGCAGCCTCCCCTGTTTCCGCTTCTCAGGTAGCGGTTTCGCTGGCTGCCTTTATAATTCTCTATACGCTCATAGGAATCATCGCTTTTTCGCTGATGGCTCAGGCCGCACGAAAGGGGGCGGCCATTCCTGATCCAGATTAAAAGGAGGGTAGAAAATGTTAGAAACGATATGGTTCCTCTTATGGGGACTCTTATGGGCAATCTATTTTATGCTCGACGGTTTTGATCTGGGTCTCGGAACCCTCATGCCCTTTCTTGGTAAAAACGAGAAGGAAAGGCAGCTGATGCACAGCTCGGTAGCACCTTTCTGGGACGGTAACGAAGTCTGGCTCATCACTGCGGGCGGCGTTACCTTTGCGGCATTCCCCGGTGCCTATGCGGTACTTTTCAGCGCCTTCTATACGCCGCTCATGATTATCCTCTTTGCCCTCATTATCAGGGCAGTCTCAATAGAATTCCGGAATAAACGGGAAGACCGGCCCTGGCGCTCGTTATGGGATATTGCAACGGCAATGGGAAGTTTCCTCCCTGCATTGCTTTTCGGTGTGGCCTTTGCAAATATCTTCAAAGGTATACCCATTGATGCCGACGGGGTTTTTCACGGCACTATCCTCACGTTACTCAACCCTTACGGCATTGCAGGCGGGTTATTCTTCCTCTTCTTATTCCTCGTCCACGGTACATTATGGCTTGCCATTAAATCTGAGGGGGAGCTGCAGAAACGTGCTATAGAAACGGCAAAACGGCTGTGGGTGATACTTGTTATTTTCGCAGTGATCTTTCTCATATCCACGGCATTTTTCACAACACTCTATAGTAACTATGTGAACCACCCGTTCTTGTTCGTCGTCCCCTTCATAGCGGTATGTGCTCTCTTTCTGACACGGTACTTTATGAACACTAATTTCTGCTGGCCGGCATGGCTCCTCTCTTCGCTGGTCATTATGTGTTCTACCCTCTTCGGCGTCATCGGACTTTACCCGAACCTGCTCCCGTCAAGCATAAATCCGGCATACAGCATAACCATATCCAACTCATCGTCAAGTCCCCTTACCCTTAAGATTATGCTGGTGGTTGCGATAATATTCGTGCCGGTTGTAATCATTTACCAGAGTTGGGTATACAAAATCTTCTCAGGAAAAATAAAAGAGGGGGACCTGGAACATGAAGAAACGTATTGAAACCGACACACTGAACCGGCATATTGCAACGCTTCTCAGCAAAGGAATCGACCATGCACTGGTTATTGAGACATCGAAAGTCTACACCGCCCCCTGGGTGAGGCTGAAATGCCAGTTCGGCTGTGCAGGTTACGGTGAGCGCCTCTCGTGCCCGCCTCATACGCCAACCCCTGAACAGACAAGGGCTATCCTTGATTCCTACACCCGGGCCATACTGCTCCACCGTCACTGGCAAAAAGACTACAAAGTAGTTGCACATTTCAATGATATTGTTGTTGAATTAGAGACAGCCCTCTTTCTCGATGGTTTTTATAAGGCATTCAGCCTGGGAAGCGGACCCTGCTCAATGTGCGCAACATGCGATACATCGGGCAGATGTAAAAACCCTGAAAAAGCAAGGCCCTCAATGGAAGCATGCGGGATTGATGTATTTAAGACGGCAAGAGAGCATAATCTTTCCATCCGGGTTGTACGAAACCGCAAGGAAGAGAGAGACATTTTCGGTCTTGTTTTGATCGAATGAAGAAAGAGGAAGCATGTCACGTCTGAAGAAGATTATCCTCCTTATATTAGGTCTTTTTTTTCTTTTTTCTCTTGCAGGTTTTTTTGTAGTCCCTCCTGTAGTAAAATCCTTTCTATTAAAAAGAATCTCGGCACGCTTTCAGCGGCAGGTAACAATCCGTGAAGTAACAGCTAACCCTTTTAAATTTACCATTACTGTCCGGGGAGTCAAGGTAACTGACCGGAACCGCCCCGATATATTTCTCTCTGTTGATGAAATATTCGCAGATCTGAAGGGTCTCTCCATCTTCAAATGGGCAATTGTGACAAACGAATTAAAAATCAAAAAACTGTACCTGAATATTGCCCGAAACGAGGATGGTTCGTTTAATTTTTCTGATCTTTTGGAATCATCATCCGCACAGACCGGACAGACCGGACAGACCGGCTCAGCCCCGCCCCCCAAACTGAAGCTGCTTCCCGTCTCTCTGAATAACATCTCGCTTATCGACGGGAGCATAGATTTTCTCGATTCAAGCACCGGCATACTTCACAAGGTGAGAGAAATGAATATTACCGTCCCTTTTATATCCACAATGCCCTATTACGTTGATTATTACATCCTTCCGTCATTCTCCGCCATTGTGAACGGTGATGCATATTCCATCCAGGGCCAGACGAAGGTTTTCCGGGAAACACGGGAGACCTTCCTTGATGTTGCTATCAAGGACCTGAAAATTCCCACCTATCTCCCATATGTACCGATAAAAATGAATTTTACCCTCCTTTCTGGGGTCATGGATCTTACTTCGAGGATCTCCTTTGTTATGCAAAAAAACAGAGGTGCTGTCCTTAAGGTCTCGGGTGACATTTCTCTAAAAAATATAGACATATCAGACACTCAGAAAAGGCCCCTCATAAAAATTCCCTCTGTTGAAATTTCCGTCGCCTCCCTCGAACCGCTGCTGCAGGCCCTCCACCTCGCAAAACTTTCTGTCCAGTCTCCGCACATCAATGTAAGACGGGATAAGGCAGGCAAATTAAATCTTGAGTCTCTTATTCCGGAAACCGACAGCACTGCAAAAAAGGACATTTCCCAACAGCAACCTGTCAAAGCTGAGGACAAAAAGAAAGATAAAAAGGAATTGGCCCTGTCCATAGACAAGATAGAAATCAAGGATGGAAAAGTATTTGTGAATGATGCTGTTCCTGTCGAACCCGTTGAGTTGCAGTTAAACAACATCGAGCTGACCCTGGAGGATTTTTATTTATCAAAAAATGCGAAAAGCATGCTTTCGCTCTCCTTCCTGCTCGACAAAAAAGGGGCCGTCTCAATTCAGGGACCCGTGTCCGTGGAACCTCTTTCCGGAGACCTGGATGTAAAGGTCAAGGCATTCACCATCCCGATGTTTCAATCATATTTTACTGATAAAATGGCAATCCATATTACCGGCGGCGATATATCAAGCTCCGGAAAACTCATTTTCAATAAAACCGATAAAAAGGAGCTTAGCGCTACCTTTTCAGGCAATCTCCTTATCAGCGATTTTGCCTCAATCGACAAGCTTCAGGGAGAAGACTTCCTGAAATGGAAGGCCCTTTCGTTCAGCAGTGTACGTGCAGGTCTTGACCCTGTCTTTGCTGATATAAGCGGAATATCACTGGCAGACTTTTATGCGAGGATTATTATAAATCCAGATGGGACACTGAACCTCACGAAAATCCTTGAGGAAGAAAAAAATACGTCTGCCGCTGAAACAGGGGCAGAATCAACGCCGGAAGCAAAAAAGGGGAAAGAAGACACGGCCGGTGCACCAAAAATGAATAACGTTAAAATAGGCGCCATCACCCTCCAGGGAGGCACGATAGACTTCTCCGACAGATACATCAAACCTAATTATTCCCTTGCCTTCAACGAGATCGGCGGAAGGGTGTCCGGTATCTCTTTTATGGAAAATGAGCTTGCAAATGTCGATCTGAAAGGAAAATTCAATCAATATATCCCGGTGGAAATAAAAGGGAAACTGAGACCTTCAAAAGAGAATCTTTTTGTTGATATAACAACCAGCTTCAAAGATTTTGAATTAAGCCCCATGAGCCCATACTCGGGTAAATATCTGGGATATAAGGTTGAAAAAGGTATGCTCTCTGTCGATTTGAAATACCTTATCGATAAAAATAAACTTGAGGCCAGTAATACCATTTTTTTCGATCAGCTAACCCTTGGCGAGAGGATTGAAAGCCCTGACGCGACAAAACTCCCGGTGAGGCTTGCCATTGCCCTCCTGAAAGACCGGAACGGCCAGATAAAGCTCGACATCCCTGTTTCGGGGAGCATTGATGATCCGAAGTTCAGTGTATGGAGCATTGTCCTGAAAATTTTGGGGAATATCCTTGTAAAGGCCGCCACCTCGCCCTTTGCCCTTCTGGGGTCATTGTTCGGCGGCAGTGAGGAGTTAAGCTATCTTGAATTCGATTATGGCAGTACCCGGATTTCCAATGAAGGCGTCAAAAAAACGGATACGCTTGTAAAGGCGCTTTACGAAAAGCCTTCCATCAGGCTTGACGCGGAAGGTCACGTTGACGTTGAAAAAGACAGGGAGGGATTAAGAACTTACCTCTTCAACAGGAAGGTAAAGGCCCAGAAGTTGAATGATACGATAAAGAAGGGACAGCCTGCAGTCCCTGTGGATGACATCAAGATTGAACAGAAAGAGTATGAAAAATATCTTACCATGGCATATAAGGCAGAAAAATTCGAAAAACCAAAGAATGTAATAGGCCTGACAAAGGGCCTCCCTGTACCGGAAATGGAAAAACTCATATTAACACATACGGTGATCAGCGAGAATGAACTGCGCACACTGGCCATGCAGCGCTCCCAGGTTGTGAAGGACGCCATATTGAAATCAGGGAAGGTCACGCAGGACAGGGTTTTTATTATAGAACCCAAATCTCTGGCACCCGAGAAAAGAGAAAAACAGAAAGACAGCAGGGTGGACTTCAGACTCAAATAAAGGTAAACACAACGGAGTATGTGTCTCTCTGCGGAATCTTCGCCTCTGCGAGAGGAAGCATTAAGATTTATTTTTGACAAAACCGTTCAGCAAAAAGGAGGCAAACGTGGAAAAGAAGGTATTGGTACCCGTTGCAGACGGTACTGAAGAACTGGAGGCGGTAACAATAACCAACGTCTTACGGCGTGCCGGTGCAGATGTTACCGTGGCATCGGTAAATAAATTCCAGATTACCTGTTCGCGGGGAATAAAACTCATTGCAGACAAACCAATCGACAACTGCATAAACGAGAACTATGATCTTATCGCATTGCCAGGCGGTATGCCGGGAGCAGAAAAATTACGGGATTCCGAAGAACTGACGGTTATGCTGAAACGCCAGCAGCAGGAAGGAAGACTCTATGCCGCTATTTGTTCAGCGCCCGCGGTTGTCTTTAAACCACATGGACTCCTTGATGGAAGGCAGGCCACTTGCAATCCAGGCTTTGTGCATGAACTGGATATTATAGATTCCATTGAGAATACCGTTGTTGTTGACGGCAACTGCATTACAAGCAGAGGTGCCGGGACCGCAATAGAGTTTGCGTTGAAACTGGTTGAATTGCTGTATGATAAGGCAAAGGCTCAGGAGGTTGCCGCCGGGATGGTATTTAAATTCTGACATGTTTATATC
>CAYMTB010000210.1:0-6558 GCA_964393225.1 uncultured Syntrophorhabdaceae bacterium | reverse complement strand
TCACAGAGAAAGATGAGATATGTAGGTGACCAGAATTCAGAGACAGACGAATTCTGTTCACACTTCATGCCCTTCGGGCAGAAGTATAATCACCCTCAGCACCTGACGGTGCTATAATAAATTTTACCCGCAGGGTTGCGGGTTTGCCGGGATGAATCCTTCTCACATACCGGCAAAGAACATCCCCTCTCAGCGTTCTCTGCGTCTCGAACGACCGCAGGGAGTGGGCGAGAGAGAAAAGGCAATTATGAATTTTGAATTTTGAATTTTTAATTTTGAATTGGTATGAAAGATCAAAAAGTAGAACGAAGAGCATAAAAAAAGGAATCCCATGCGCACGTTAGAAAAATTGACGATCAAGAATTTCAAGTCTATCAGGGAGCAAACGCTTCCGTTGAAGCTGCTGAATGTTTTCATTGGTGGCAACGGAGTGGGTAAATCTAATTTGATAGAGGTATTTCGTTTCTTGCGTGAGATCGTAAATCAGAACCTCGAGGGGTATACAGCACTCAAGGGTGGGGCAGATACGCTGCTTTACTTTGGGCGAAAAAGATCATCCGAAATGGAGTTTTATCTTGAGTTTGGAGAAGGAAAAATCTCCAATGCTTACGATGTCAAGATTCGAGGCACGGATGACGACAGTCTTATGATATTGAGTGAAACAGCCTACTATGATGAGAAGGATCGGTATAAGAAGCCTTACGACAAGACAGTATCTTTGTCCTCAAAAGAATCGAAACTTAAATATGTTGACCACATCTGCGGCCGTCAGGTTATGAAGGATTTAGATGGTTACCGCGTATATCATTTCCATGATACCAGCGACACATCAGGTGTAAAACGGACGGGGGAAGTGGATGACAATCGATTTTTGAGACCGCAGGCGGAAAATCTTGCCGCTTTTCTTTACTGGCTGCAGGAAAAAAACCGGATCACTTTGCAAATATTCAGGATGCCGTCCGGCAAGTGGCGCCTTTTTTCGAATCCTTTACGCTTGCTCCTTCAAAATTGAACGAGTCTAAGATTCGGTTAGAGTGGAAAGAGAAGGGTAGCGACGCATATTTTAACGCATCATCCCTCTCGGATGGAACACTACGATTCATTTGTCTGGCCACGCTTCTATTGCAACCTGAACTGCCCGCTATCGTATTGCTCGACGAACCTGAACTCGGTTTACATCCGGCCGCCATTGCCTTATTGGCGGACTTGCTTTCCTCTGCGGCAACGCAAACTCAGATAATGGTATCAACTCAGTCGGTAACACTTGTAAACCAGTTTCAACCCGAACAAGTGTGGGCAGTCGATCGCGAAGACGGTCAGAGTGTGTTCCGACATCTTAGCAGCGCCGACATGAGTGCCTGGCTTGACGATTATGCGTTAGGTGAACTTTGGGAAAAGAATGTCCTCGGTGCCAGACCATGAGCAAAAGGGTATTAATCCTTGTTGAAGGGCAGACGGAAGAACGCTTTGTAAAGGCTGTTCTGGCGCCGGCTTTTCTAAACCGGGGAATCTACTTTTTCCCAACGATTCTTGTGACAAAACGGGTAAAGAACGGATCGAACTTCAAAGGCGGTGTCACCACATTCGGGAAGTTTAGAAATGATACGCAGCGACTTTTGAATAGTGCGGGTGGTGCTCTGGTGACTACCATGCTTTACTACTATGGCCTGCCAACCGATTTTCCAGGAATGAATACTCGTCCGAGCGGGCCACCCATCGCCAGAGTGACACATATTGAGCAGGCCATTTTGCTGCATTTCGGATTGCCAACCAATTTTCTTCCGTTTCTGGTTCTGCATGAATTCGAGACTTGGCTGTTTTCCTCGCCGGATGTGCTTCCGCGGGTCATGACCGAAAATCGTAAGCAACCCCAGTTTTCAGCCATCCGTGCAAACGTTCCGACACCCGAAGACATCAACGAACGGCCTGAATTTACTCCCTCCAAACAAATCGAATCACTATTCCCCGCGTACAAGAAGACGCTACATGGCCCGATGGCAGCGGGTCGTATAGGATTGGATCGAATTCGTGCGGAGTGTCCGCATTTCGCAGATTGGATAGATCATCTGGAAACTTTTGCAAATAAATAAGAGTGGATAGTGAAAGAAGAAAATACAGAAAGATAATTTAGAAAATGGATAAAAGCGAATTAGAGGGACGTACAAAAACATTTGCAATAAGAGTTATCAAATTTGTTGCAAAACTTCCTAAAAACAAAGTAACAGATGTATTGGCTTATCAGCTATTAAAATCAGGCACATCAATTGGTGCGAATTACCGTGAAGCAAACAGGGCAGAGTCAAGAAATGACGTTATGCATAAAATTGGGATAGTTTCAAAAGAGTCCGCAGAAACGCAGTATTGGCTTGAACTATTTAAAGAAACGGATTTAAGTGACAAAGAGGAATTAAATTGGTTATATAAGGAATCAACAGAGTTGCTCGCGATATTTACAAGTATTGGAAAAAGTTTAAAATCTGGGAGGAGAGCGATAGATTCAGAATGTAGAATGTAGAATTGGTAATTTTTGAATATTTTGAAATAAATTCTAATTTCTAAATCCTCATTTCTAAATTTTATAATGGAATATGTTTAAGAAAACCCGAATAACCCGTATGATATTTTTCATCATAGGAGACGTTTGTCTCCTTTTTTTATCTCTATACCTTTCGATGCTGATGAGGTTCGAGTGGGACATACCTCCCTGGTGCAACCACGTGGAGGCAACGCCTGCATGGTCTTGAGCCGGACAAGGGGAAGATAGTGCGTGCGCTGCAGACGATCGTCCCAGCATTCACACCAGACCTTTGAGAGGCAGTGTTGAGTGTTGAGTTTTGAGTTTTGAGTTAAAGAGAAAGATGAAGATTTTTTGCCGCCCGCTTCGCTCGACAAAGGCGGACAAATTCATTATTCTGCCAGCCGGCGACATTGCTGCCTGCCAAATATTCAGCCCTGACGGGCGAATATGTTAAATATTACTTCTGCCCGTAGGGCATGGAGTATATCGGGTGTCAGGTCGGCAGCCGATATAAAAACACCGTCCAGTCTTCTGTCCGATTTTGTCTGCGGCTAAATAAATCCTTTTCTTTTGCCGCCCAGGGGCAGGCGCTGAGATATCTTCCATTCCTTGACTGAAAACTGTTTTATCCGTATACTTAAATGAACAAATGATAGGGTGTTTTGAAATTGTCACAATAAAAGGAGGCAAAGAGTGAGAGTAGCTGACATTCCTGAAATCAACACATTGAGTACACCGGAGAAGATTTTGTTGGTTGAGGATTTGTGGGATAACATTGCTTCAAATGAATATACTGTACCTTTTCCTGATAGTCACCGTAAAGAATTGGAAAAAAGACTTAGAAGATATAAATCTGCCCCCGGAAACCTGTTATCTCTTGAAGAACTACAAACAAGAATCGAAAGAAAGAAGTGAATTACACATTACGGTTCCTTCCAGAAATTGAGGAAGATGTATTTGCAGGTTATACCTGGTATGAAAGAAACTCTCCCGGTCTCGGTGAGGAATTCCTTCGGGTGTTTTATGCCAGCGCAAACGAGTTATCGCGCAATCCTTTCATCTATACAAAAGTCTATAGAAATTTTCATCGGCGTCTGCTCAAGAGATTTCCCTATGCAATTTATTTCATGATAGAAGATAATCAGATTGTTGTTTGTGGTCTCTTTCATACTGCACGTAATCCTCGTACTATCAAATTAAAACTGTATAATCGTGAAAAATAATGTTCACCGCGGAGACGCTGAGACAAGGCGTTTTTTGCCGCCCGCTTCGCTCGACAAAGGCGGATAACTGCGGACAAATTCATTATCCTGCCAGCCGGCGACAGATGCCGCCTGTCAGACATCCATCCTCTTCGGGGATATATGTTAAATTTTACTTCTGCCCGAAGGGCATGGAGTATATCGGGTGCCAAGTCGGCAGCCGATATAAGATACTGTCCATCTTTTGTCTGCTCTTGTCAAGCGCAGCGGGCGGTTAATAAAGGGTTTTTATTTGAATATGGATATAAACGAGATTACATACATTATCAATGGTGCAGTATTTGAGGTAAACAAGGAACTCGGGCATGGCTTTCTTGAGAGGGTGTACGAAAACGCACTTCTTATAGAACTTAGAAAAAGGGGCCTCTCAGCAGAAAGCCAGGTACCCGTTAAAGTGTTATACAAAAATGAAATTGTTGGTGAATATGTTGCAGATATCCTTGTTGAAGGAAAAGTGATCATTGAACTTAAAACTGTAGAGAACATCGAAAAGATTCATGAAGCACAGTTAATGAATTATCTCAAAGCAACCGGGATATCTGTTGGACTCCTGGTTAACTTCAAACATTCCAAGGCAGAGATTAGAAGGATAGTATTCACTCTGCCCGAAGGGCATGGAGTATATCGGGTGTCAGGTCGGCTGCCGATATAAAAACACCGTCCAGTTTCTGTCCGATTTTGTCTGCGGCTAAAAACAAAGATTATTTGTTTTAACATGGGTAACAGCGTACATGTTACAATCAGGGCTATGTATGGTATGGAGCCCCATTTTCCGAATATATTCCTTGACAAAGTATTCCCTGTAGTGAATAATAATGTGGAAGATTCTCCAGACGAATCAATTTGGTGAGTGGTTTATGAGTTCTGACGAGGTCGATGAAGATGCCCGTGTATCCATCTATGCTGTGATGGAAGTATTGAGGAGCATGGGGCCGAACCTTGGCCGTCCCTATGTGGATTCGGTAAGGGAAAGCCGTCATGAGAACATGAAGGAGTTGAGGGTGCAAAGTAAAGGCAGGCCTTTCAGAATCTTTTTCGCTTTTGACCCATTCCGACAGGCCGTTTTGTTGATCGGAGGGAATAAAACGGGAGATAAACGATTCTATGCGCGGATGCTTCCCATTGCTGACACGTTGTATGATCATTACCTCCATGATTTGGGAGAGAAGAAATGAAAAAAGAAAAGTATACCGATTTTTTCGAGGAAGCAGAAAAGAGCATGTCGAAAGATGACATCCGCCGTGCTGAGCAAGAAGCAAATAAAATCATGTTGAATCTTGGTCTGGCGGAGCTGCGAAAACATGCGGGGCATTCCCAATCTGAAATCCAGGGATACCGGCAATCGAGTGTTTCAAAGATCGAAGCGAGAAAAGACATAAAAATATCAACACTTGTTTCTTATTGCCGTTCTCTCGGCTTGGGGGTTGAAATCAACGCAGTTCAGGTCGATCAAAAAGGGAAGAGCACCAAGAAGAACCTCCTGAGAATACTATCATAAAAAATAGGGGGACAACCTCTCTATATGAACCGGAAACTCGAAGATGAGGAGTTGGGGGAAAGAGGGAGCAGAGACCGAGGATTCGAGGATGGGAGGATGCGAAGTTACTCATTCCCCCATTACCCATAACCCATCACGTTGATATCCCGGAGAAGGTCGAGGTCTTCCGGGAGTTGATAAAGAAGCCGGACAAGGGGAAGATCGTGCGTGCGCTGCAGACGATCGTCCCTGCGTTTACACCCGATTTGTGATGAGCAGAGAGAAAAGAGCAGAGAGAGGAAAAGAATTTAAGGCCTTATCTCTCGCAGAGACGCTGAGTACGCAGAGAAAGGCGAGATATGCTTGTGACCAGAATTCAGAGACAGACGAATTCTGTTCACACTTCATGCCCTTCGGGCAGAAGTATAATCACCCTCAGCACCTGACGGTGCTATAATAAATTTTACCCGCAGGGTTGCGGGTTTGCCGGGATGAATCCTTCTCACATACCGGCAAAGAACATCCCCTCTCAGCGTTCTCTGTGTCTCGAACGACCGCAGGGAGTGGGCGAGAGGAAGATATTAAAGCCTTATCTCTCACAGAGCCGCAGAGTTCGCAGAGAAAGACGAGATATGCTGGTGACCAGAATTTAGAGAAAGACGAATTCTGTCCACACTCCATGCCCTTCGGGCAAAAATAAATAACAATGGATATTAACGAGATCACATCGAAGGTTATCAAAGCTGCCCTAACAGTACATAATGAGCTGGGGCCGGGTCTTCTGGAATCCGTATATCAGGAATGTCTCCGTATAGAGCTTGAAGAAATGGGCTTGAATGTAAAAGGAGAAGTGTTAGTGCCAGTTATGTATAAAGGCAGAGAAATCACACAGGATGGTTTTCGTATAGATTTGCTTGTAGAGGATTCAGTAGTTGTGGAACTTAAATCTGTAGAAGAAGTAAAACCTGTCCATAAGAAACAACTCCTCACTTACCTTCGATTAACAGGAAAGACCATTGGCTTATTGATTAACTTCAACGAAGCAATGCTGAAAAGTGGAATTACACGCATTATCAATAACATTCAGAAGTAAATTTTACCCGCAGGGTTGCGGGTTCGCCGGTATGGATATTTCTCACATACCGGCAAAGAACATCCCCTCTCAGCGTTCTCTGCGTCTCGAACGACCGCAGGGAGTGGGCGAGAGGAAGATATTAATGCCTTATCTCTCGCAGAGCCGCAGAGTTCACAGAGAAAGATGAGATATGTAGGTGACCAGAATTCAGAGACAGACGAATTCT
>CAYMTB010000209.1:0-6587 GCA_964393225.1 uncultured Syntrophorhabdaceae bacterium | reverse complement strand
ACCATGCACCTACCTCCCCCCCCTGTAGGTGGTTCAAGGGCAATAAGTGGGGAGGGGGTCCTTAAATGATTTAACGGTATTACAGAAAAGAGGCGCTTTAGTAATTTAAATAAATCAGACACGGGGGTGTCAAATGAGTCAAGAGCCTATGGAGGCCCGGATGATTGAAGATTCCTGTTTAATGTATGTTGAACAAAAAGCCGAAAAAGATGAGATTGCAGGTGAATTATTTGTTGAGATTAACGATATCATTACGCTCCTCATTGCCTCTCTCAACACAGATAAATAGATCCCCATTCGCAAGCAACTCGACCCTCTTTAATCGGTATGTTCCGGCGATTCAGGCCGACATCACTTTTTGATGATAAAAATTTCGTTCGTAGTATATAATGTTCAGGAGTAAAACATGCCTGAACGCGACACTTACTGGAACCCCATCCTCGAGACCCTTCCAATCGAAAAGCTTCGCATGCTTCAGTTTAAGAAATTCAAGAGAATCGTTGAATGGGCATATAATAATTCCCCGTTCTATAGAAAACTTTATAAGGATGCAGGGCTTGAGCCCGGCGATATTAAGCTTTTCGATGACATCAGAAAGGTGCCAAAAACCAATAAAGGGATGCTCAGGGATGTACAGGCCGGATCACCTTTTCCTTACGGGAACATGCTTGCCGTACCGCTCAGCGAAGTGACCGAGTTCCGCCAGACGAGCGGTACCACCGGTGTTCCCGTTTATCAGGCAGATACCTGGCAGGATTGGGAATGGTGGTCAGAATGCTGGTCGTATGTCCTTTACTCACAGGGATACAGGGATAGCGACAGAGTATTTATACCATTCGGTTATAATATCTTTGTTGCTTTCTGGGCAGGACATTATGCTGCGGAAAAGATCGGGTGCGAGGTTGTTCCGGGAGGTGTGCTCGATACTGAATCAAGAATCCTGAAGATGAAGGAACTTAAATGTAACGCCTTTATGGCAACGCCTACTTATGTGCTCGGCATGTCAGATACTGCAAAAAAAATGGGTATTGATCCCCGAAGAGACCTTTACGTAAGAAAAATAACCTGTGCCGGCGAGCCTGGAGCAAGTATATTGACCACAAAAAAGCGCATGGAGGATGCCTGGGGTGCCAGGGTCTATGACCACGTTGGAGCAACCGAGATAGGAGCCTGGAGCTATGAATGCGCTTCCCAGCCGGGCGGCCTTCACGTGAACGAGGCATTTTTCCTTGTAGAGATTGAAGATATTGAGACAGGAGAGATTATCGACGAGCTGGGTAAGAATGGTAAAATGGTGATAACAGCTTTTGACAGGATAGGAAAACCCTGCATCCGCTTTGATTCCAAGGATGTAATCCGCTGGGCAGATTATACGTGTGACTGCGGGCGTACCTTCCGGATAGTAGATGGCGGTATTGTTGGCAGAACCGATGATATTACGAAAGTCAAAGGCGTATTGCTTGCCCCGACAGCAATTGAAGAAGTGGTGAGAAGCATATCTGAATTAAGTAATGATTATCAAGTGGTAGTGAGTAAAAAAGGTAATATTGATGATATTCTCCTTGAAATTGAATTCCTGCCTGGATGTGAAGATAAGGAGGAGATGGTATTGAACCGTCTGAAAGACCAATTGAGAATCCGGTTAAATCTTGGATTCAGGGTCAGTATTTATCCATTCGGAAGCCTTCCCCGCTATGAAGTTAAGGCAAAAAGGTTTAAAGATTTAAGGAAACTAACAAGGGAGGAAACGCATTGAAAGGAATGAAAGAGATAGAGGTACTTGATGCGAAGATAAGAGAGCTCCGAAAAACAGCCGAAGATATTATGGCAGATGGCGCGGAAATCGAAGCGGTAAAGAGAAACATTAAAAGGATTCTTGCAAGCATTACCATGCTTGAACTTAATGTATCCGATGTGAAAGAGATTTATTAAGGAGGCTGAGATGTCCCTTTTATTTATTCAAAACTGGGATGTTATTCAAGGTAAAGAAGACGAATATGCACGGTATGTTAATGACATATACCTTCCCGAAATAACAACCCTCGGTTTTATCCCTGTAGGGGGGTATTATGTAGAAGTAGGATTCGGCCCGAGAATTCTTGCTGTATTCTCTTCGGAAAGTCTGGACGACATATCGAAGATCATCACCGGCAAAGACTTCAAAGATCTTACCCTTGCTCTTAAAAATTGTGTAGCTAATTACAGAAACACTGTATTGGAGTCTACGGGCGCGGTAAAACGCGGAAGGTATCCCATTCAGAAAGGGGTATGGAAATACAATCAATATTATGATTTAAGACCCGGCATGAAAAGCGCGTATGCACATTTTGTAATTAATGAGCACCTGCCTGCAATGCAAAAGATTGACTATATAGAAGTAACAGGGGGTTGGAATGTAGTCCTCGGTGGTTTCTGTGAGATTGTTGCTGAATTTACCTTTAAAGATCCGGAAGATATTGGCCGTCTAATGAAAAACGAAGAGTTCCGTAGGGTTACACGTAAGCTCAAAAAGGAGTTTGTTACTAACTATGCAAACAGAATATTAAGGAGCACGGAACGGTTTGACGAACCGAAGTGGTTCAGGCTCTAATAGGCATGATGCGGTACATTTCACTATAGTGAATTTATGTGATTGTTGCAGTTAATTAGTGTATTTTTTCACTATCTAATAGATGCTTTTTTTTTGTTGAGCTAAACAAAGATGTTGTAATCTCAGGGAGTAACAATCTTTACGTGTATGTTCATCATGGAAAACAAAATTATTTTTAATAATTGTTGACAATAATTTTACAATTGTGCTAAAAAAAAGCACTGCCAATGTTGAAAATAGTTGGCCGGATTTATAAACATGGATACCATTAACCTCAGCAATAAAGTAAATTGGAATTTCATAGAAGAGGTTGCAAAAGAAAGCGGCCAGAACCCTTCATTATGTTACCAGTGCGGTAACTGCACAGCAGGTTGTCCTTATACCCAATATTTTGATTATCCGGTGAGTCAGGTCATGAGATTGCTTCAGGCCGGGCAGAAGGATACCATATTGAATTCAAAATCAATCTGGCTCTGTGCTACCTGTGAAACATGCACAACAAGATGTCCCTGCGAAATAGATGTTGCCAATATCATGGATACCCTCCGGATCATAGCCAGGAGAGAAAACAGGGTATCGGAAAAAGATATTAAATTATTCTATGATACCTTCCTTGATTCGATGAAACAGTTCGGGAGGATATATGAAGTTGGAATCCTTCTTGCGTATAATCTCAAATCAGGTCACTTTATGGCTGATGCAGACTTAGGACCAACTGTTATGAGCCACGGAAAGCTTCATTTCCTTCCGAAAAAGATTAAAGGCAGAGATAAAGTGGCAAAGATTTTTGAAAAATTTCAAAATAAGGCTAAAAAGCATGATTGAACGTGAATATGCATATTATTCAGGTTGTTCTCTTGAAGGAACGGCGAGCGAATACGATGCATCAATGAGGGTTGTCCTCAAAGAACTGGATGTGAATTTCAGGGAACCGGATGACTGGAGCTGCTGCGGTTCAACGCCTGCACACACAGTTAATCATGTCCTCGCAGCAGCCCTTGCCGCAAGAAATCTTGCTTTAGTTGAAAAAATAGGTCTCAATACGATTATTACGCCATGTCCATCCTGCATGATGGCCTTTAAAAAGGCACAGCACGGAATGACTAAGAGCGAGTCTTTTAAGAATGAGGTAAATGAACTCCTGGATGAGCCTTACGAGTGCGGCGTTGAATCCAAATCAGCGCTTCAGGTGATGTATGAGGATATCGGCACTGATGCAATCTCTCAAAGGGTTACCCATGCCCTCCCGGGCCTTAAGGTTGCGCCTTATTATGGATGTATTTTAAACAGGCCGCCTGAAGTCGCACAGTTTGACGACCCGGAAAACCCGATCTCTATGGACAAAATACTATCATCTGCCGGGGTCGAGGTATCAGATTTTGCATTTAAGCTTGAATGTTGTGGTGCAGCCTTTGGTGTTGTAAAGCGGGAGATGGTTAATCAGCTCACTTCTAAAGTATTATCCATGGCCCTTGATTCCGGGGCAAACTGCATCGCGGTTGCGTGTCCACTCTGTCAGCAGAACCTTGATCTCCGTCAGGGTCAGGTGAACAGCACCACAGGTTCAAACTTTAATATACCAATTCTTTATTTTACGCAGATTATCGGCCTTACATATGGTCTTTCCCCGAAAGAACTGGGAATGGACAAGCTCATTGTCAGCGCCGAACAGATAATCCGTTCAAGGATTACCGTTGAAGAAATGAAAAAGATAGAAGAGGCGGAAGCGCAGGCAAAGGCTAAAAAGCCGGAGAAAAAAGCGGCAATAGATAAGGCAAAACCAGAGGAGAACGAATAAATGCGGGTTGGCGTTTTTATCTGCCACTGTGGAAATAATATTGCGGGAACCATTGACGTAGCAAAGGTTGCCGAAGAGACAAGAAAGCTGCCGGGCGTTGTTTATGCTACGACTTATATGTATACCTGTTCTGAGCCTGGCCAGGAAGAAATAAAGAAGGCTATAAAGAACGAAAACCTTGACAGGGTTGTTGTTTCAGCCTGTTCGCCGCGTATGCACGAGCTGACATTCAGGCGTACGGTCGAAAAGGCAGGGTTGAACCGGTATTATTTTGAAATGGCCAACATTCGGGAACATGTGTCCTGGGTAGGTGAAAACAAGGAAGCAAACACAATCAAGGCAACAGAAATAGTGAGGATGGCCGTTGAAAAGGTAAAACAGAATAAGCCCCTATATTCCACATCTTTTAAAGTTAATAAAAGGGTACTCGTTATCGGGGGCGGAGTGGCAGGGATGCAGGCGGCCCTTGACTGCGCTGACGGCGGACTTGAGGTTTTGCTTGTTGAAAAAAGCCCCAGTGTGGGCGGTATGATGTCGCGCCTCGATAAAACATTCCCCACGATAGACTGCTCAATCTGTATACTCGGCCCGAAGATGGTCGATGTTGCCCAGCATGATAAAATTAAACTCCATGCTTATTCAGAGATAGATGAAATAAAAGGATATGTAGGGAATTACCAGATAAAAATCCGTAAAAAAGCTACCTATGTGGATTGGACAAAATGCACCGGCTGCGGCGCGTGCATGGAAAAGTGTCCTTCCAAGAATTCATATGATCATTTTAATTTCGGTGTTGCACCTACACGGGCAATCAATATTCCTTTTCCGCAGGCTATCCCGAAGAAGGCTAAAATAGATCCGGAGTACTGTCGCCAGTTTGTAAAAGGTAAATGCGGGGTATGTGCAAAAATATGTCCTACAAAGGCGATTGATTATGAAATGCAGGATGAGGTTATTACCGAAGAAGTCGGAGCAATTATTGTGGCTACCGGGTATAGCCTTATTGACATTGAGAGACTTCCCGAGTATGGCGGAGGACGCTATCCCGATGTGATCACAGGTATTCAGTATGAGCGCATACTTAATGCTTCAGGCCCGACTTCCGGCCACATCGTGCGGCCGTCGGACCATGTTGAACCTAAAACGGTTGTTTTTGTTGCATGTGCAGGCTCCCGCGATAAATCAATCGGTATCCCGTACTGCTCAAACTTCTGTTGTATGTATATTGCAAAACAGGCCATTCTCACAAAGGATCATGTACCCGATTCTCAATCATATGTTTTTTATATGGATATCCGTTCCCCCGGTAAAGGCTACGATGAATTTACCAGAAGGGCTCAGGAAGAATACGGGGTGAAGTACATAAGGGGCCGCGTATCAAGAATCTACCCTAAAGGGAACAAGATGATAGTCAAAGGGGCTGATACCCTCCTCGGGACCCAGGTGGAGGTTGAGGCAGACCTTGTTGTTCTTGGAACCGCAGTTATTTCAAACTCTGATGCCGGGCATATGGCGGAAAAGCTCCACATTTCCTATGATACTTTCGGTTTTTATGTTGAGAGTCATCCAAAATTAAGACCGGTGGAAACAAATACATCGGGCGTATATCTTGCCGGTGCATGCCAGGGGCCGAAGGATATTCCTGCTTCGGTAAGCCAGGGTAGTGCTGCGGCGAGCAAGGTGCAGGCGCTTTTTTCGAAGGATATGCTTGAGTCGGATCCAGCTGTGGCAAGGGTTAATATCAATACCTGCGTTGGATGCCTTAAATGCGTGAAGACCTGCCCGTTCCAGGCGATTAAGGAAAAAGAATTACGGGACGGCAGGGTTGTGGCTGATGTTATCGAGACGGTTTGTGCAGGCTGTGGAGTTTGCACATCCACATGCCCTTGCGGTGCTATACAGCTGCAACATTTTACCGATAACCAGCTCTTAGCGGAGGTTAATGCCATATGCCTGACGTAGCTGCCAGTGAATTGAGAGTTGTCGGCTTCCTCTGCAACTGGTGTTCATACGGCGGTGCTGACACTGCCGGTGTAAGCCGGTTCAAACAGCCTACAGATTTGCGTATTATACGGGTTCCATGCTCCGGCAGGGTAGATCCGTTGTTTGTAGTGAAAGCCCTCCTGAACGGGGCCGATGGTGTATTGGTCTCTGGATGCCATCCAAGGGACTGCCATTATACTGATGGAAACTTTTATG
>CAYMTB010000208.1:0-6675 GCA_964393225.1 uncultured Syntrophorhabdaceae bacterium | reverse complement strand
TTCGGGAAGCAATTCGTCGGTCTGACCCTCAAAGATTTCGCCCAGTATGATGCGGCTTCAGGCAAGTCATCCGGAAAGGTGGACGCAATAAAGAATCCTGCGCCGGAGGCCGAGGCAGATTTCAGGGCGGCGCTCAAGGCCACGAAAAAAAACCTTATCCTCATGGATGAGTTTGTTTTTTCCGCGCAACCGCTCCAATCTTCCGAAGGAGGCACAAAATAAATGATTACCATATTTCAGGTAGCATACAAAAATCTGCTCAGAAAAAAGGTACGAAGCCTTCTGACCATGGTTGGCATCGCCCTTTCGGCATGGGTCCTTGTAAGCCTGCTGGGGTTCAACCGAGGCTACGAAACCTCTCTCAACAGGGATATTGACAACATGGGTTTCCAATTAATGATCATGGCCAAGGGCTGCCCCTATGAGGCAGCTACCCTTATGCTGAAAGGAGGGACGGGACTCCGCTATATGGACGAGTCCATTATGAAGGACATCATGAAAGAACCTGAAGTGGAGAAGATCACACCGATCCTCATGTCAGCCGTCTTTGATCCGAATAAAGGGGCAAACGGGGGCATAGCCGGATACTTCGGGGTGGAACCTAAAAGCTTCGCCGAAATGAAGCCCTTCCTTAAATTCAAAAAGGGCGGCTGGTTTATCGATAAGGACAGGTACGAGGCTGTTATGGGTTTTGAGGCGGCCGAACTTGAACAGCGCGAAGTGGGCGATATGATCCTTATGCCGGAGAAGAACATCCAGTTCAAGGTGGTGGGTATACTGGACAGGACAGGCACACAGGATGATGGAACGGTCTTTGTACCTCTCAATACGCTGCAGAAGATATTCGATAGACCCAACGAAATCACTACCATAGGCATTAAACTGAAGAAAGGCGCTGACAGCGGACCCCTCGAGGAAAAGCTGTATAAGCTTCCCGATGTCCAGATAGTGAGCTTGGCCCAGGTGAAGGACACCATTATGAAGCTTATTTCCACCGCGAAGGTTATGGTGCTCTCCATAGCGATCATCGCTATCATGATTGCCATGGTCGGGGTAATAAACACGATTCTCACGTCGGTCTGGGAAAGATTCCAGGAGATCGGTATACTAAAAACCATCGGCGCCATGCCGTGGGACGTATTTAAACTGATCTGGATCGAAACCCTTATGCTATGCGCAGCAGGCGGCGTCCTCGGCATCATATTCGCGCTCATACTTTCACGGTTGACGGACATGGTGATGCGCAGCATTTTGCCCTATGCCCCCGGCGGCGGCCTCGTGGTCATTGATCTGAAACTTATCTTGATCACACTGATAGGAATCCTTTGCATCGGGCTCTTAAGCGGTATTTATCCCGCATGGAGGGCCGGCAGGATCAGGCCTCTGGAAGCAATCAGAGGGGAGGCAGGCAGATGAGTCAGATGGTCATAGAGGCAATAAACCTCACCAAGATCTATTCCCGCGGCATCGAAGAGGTAATTTCCGTAAATAATGCCTCTTTCCGGATCAACGCGGGAGACTTTGTTTCCATCATCGGGCCTTCAGGGTCCGGCAAAACCACACTGATCAACCTTCTGGGCTGTCTGGATAATCCCACGTCCGGCGATCTCTACCTCGACGGCCGATTAATCTTCGGTAATAAAAATCGTCTTTCCGAGCGTGAATTGACAAAAATAAGGAGGGAGACCTTCGGCTACATCTTTCAGAACTTCTACCTCATCCCGACCCTGAGTGTCGCGGAAAACGTGATGCTGCCCCTCACGTTTTACCGCAAGCCGGGCACGGAGAACGAGGCCGAAAAGCTGCTGGCTCTTCTGGGCATTGACCACCGGAAGAATCATCTCCCGGGCCAGATTTCGGGCGGCGAGATGCAGCGGGTTGCAATAGCAAGGGCCATGGTGAATAAGCCGAAAATACTGCTCGCAGATGAACCTACAGGGAACCTCGATACAAAACGTTCTGAAGAGATTGTGAAGGTCCTGCAGGTACTCAGCAGGAATGAAGGCCTGACAGTCGTCATGGTAACGCACAATCAGGAATTGGCCCTCTACGCGGACCGGATGTTCGAGATGAGAGACGGCCGGATTGCCGAGATTGAGGTCAAGTCCCGGAACAATGCCCTGGAAGAACCAACTTCATCTGCAAAATAGGCGATCAGGCAGCGTGCTTTTTCACCCATGCGGCATACCGGTCCATCCAGTTATGCAGGAATTGCCTGCTGTCTGCACCGATATTGCCGGCCTCGTCAAACAACCCATCCTTTACCTGGATGAACGCTTCGGGCTGGCCAAGCGTCGGAACGTCCAGATACGCAAGGACGTTGCGCAAATGCTGCTGTGACATGGCCGTGCCGATGACACCGATCGAAGCACCCAAAATACCGGCCGGCTTTCCCGCCCATGCGCTCTGACCATAAGGACGCGAAGCATGGTCTATTGCATTCTTGAGTACGCCAGGTATTGAACGGTTGTATTCGGGCGTAACGAACAGAAGCCCCTGAGCGGCCTTGATTTCGTTCTTCAGCCGCTTGACTGACTCGGTCTGGTTCGCATCGTCATCCTGGTTGTAGAGTGGCAGATCGTTGATTTGCACCTGCCTGAACGAGAACTCCGACGGCGCCAGCTTTACGATAGCGTTAGCCAGTTTGCGGTTGAATGAATCCTGACGAAGGCTGCCGACGATAACAGCGATTTGGTATTTGCTCATGATGATCTCCTTTAAAGATTAAATATGTTAGGTTTCATTCTGAATACCTTTGGAAAAGCAAAAGGTGCCTGACAACGACACATTTATCCACCGGTTCCTGCCCTGACAATAGATACAAGTTTTTCAAGGTCTTTTTTCTTCAGCTGGAGAAGGAAATTGAGATCCTCGTCAGTATGGAGAAGGGCTTTGATGATTTTGATGAGTTTGTCTTTTGTATCAGGGTTAGTTGTATTCATCGGTTCTGCCTGTTCCTTTCTATAATAGGTTTCAACTTGCCAGACCCTTAAGCCCCCTATCGCCTGCCAACAGGGATAAGGTAAATAGGCTGCTCACCCTGCCCCATGCCCAATACCTTCCGCACGTCCTCATCCTTGAAACCACCCATTGTTACTGTGCCAAGCTTAAGCGACTGGGCCTGAAGCTGCACATTCTGAGCTGCATGACCTGCTTCAAGGTACATCAATGCCGGCTTCATGGACCGCTCCGACATGCCTGAAAGAACAATCAGCACAGGAGCATTCTTGAGGGGGGCCTGCCCTACTGCTTTATAGAGTTCAGCCTTCTTATCACCTTCGGCCACTTTAACAAGCTCATGGCCCTTTGAGTGATATTTGTATAATCCCATAGGGAGACCTGTGACGTTTCCTGACACAACATACGTCTCAAGCAGATACCGTGCATTTGCCGAAGGAGCTGTCCGCAGCCCTCTCTGGGGTTCTGTGATCCCCTGGGCCGCCCAGAGAAGCTGGGATATTTCTGCAAGTGTCAGAGAATCCTCTTTATAACTTCTCACAGTCCTTCTCTCCGAAAGCGCCTTTTCCACCGACATGGTACCATCAAGTTTTGGCGGAGGGAGCTTTATTGCTTCTTCAGTTCTTCCCGCCTTATCCTGCGCATAGACATCCTGAGCTTCCCAACATACCAGAAAAGCTGTGCTCATCAATACCGCCAAAAATAATAGTATACACGTATGTCTTAAGGCTGATCGATTCATAAATAATCTCCTCTACAAAGTTAACTTACCAGGCTCAAGGCCCGGCTCTTTGCAATTCAGAAACAGTATGCGATCATTATATAATAATACTAGGCTTAATACTCAAAAGTTCTCGGGGCACTTTGAAATTGAACCTGTTATCCGGGAGAATGCCTTGATTGTCCTGTCCAAAATCATCGGCAAGCATAATGTCGTTCAAACTGTTTCAGCGACCGGCGAAATCGTCGCAAATCCTGTCAAACTCTATCCCTGCAATTGTCCTGTTTTTATATCTATCCCTTATCGATGCCTTTGCTTCGCCCAATTCCTTTGATTTTACACCGTTTTCCAGTGCCAGGTATGCCTCTGTGAAGGCAGAGAGTTCGTCTACAGCCTTTACGAGTTCTCCATCGCGGGGATTACAGGAATCTGAATTATAACGGCTTGAGATTTCATCAGAGGTCACCGGGATTGGTTCGTTATTTATTGTCACAACACTGCTGAATTCATCTTCGGTAAACATCTTCATTTCCTGATGCCACTTATCAGGGATAAGACCGTATACCTCTTTTTCCATCTGTTCTTTTTCATACTCTTTGATCAGTTCGTCGAGACCCTCGATAGAGCGTTTCACCGGCGAGATGATGTCCCTGGTGAGGACTTCCGGAAGATCATGGAATAATCCGGTAAAATAATTATTGCTGCACCGCCGGGGGCAGGCGCCGATCTCCTGCGAGAGAAGGTATGACAATACTGCAACAATCAGCATATGCCCCAGTACTGATATACGCGGATTCATGTTCACGTGGTTCCAGCGTAACTGGAATCTTAATTGTCCGCAAAGATCAATGAAATTTCTATATTTTGCATAAAGCGCCAGCTGTTGAATCCCTTTCAAAGAATTATATTGTTCCTGCCTTTCCTGCAGGAAAGCTTTAATTTCGGGGTTCTCATACCCCTGCGGATTGGCACGTTCAATGATATTGAACTCCCAGCGTGTTGCATAAAAATGGGCAGCGTTAAGGATTTTTTTGTTGATTGAGTTGTCCGTTGTCGAGAGATATTCCCTGAATCTGTCACTGAAATCCTTCCCGAATGATGAGATAACCGGTTCCAATTGTTTAAAAACCCACTTATTCAGTTCATTGTATCTGGCACGGTCTTCTTTAATCCTGTTGAATATTTGGGGTTTTAAGTCGGTTATCACGAGACGCTGAAGAAATTCAAACAGCCCTCCCTCAATTATTTCCAGCCAGTCAAACCCCTGATCCTCTTCTTCGAATCTGCCCAGAAACCAGGCAATAATCATCTTATGTGCTTGCTTGTCGAGTTCTCTTAGTTCTACGGGGCGTATTTTGTCATTCCACCTTTGCATGTTGGCAGCATTATAAAGTTTAAGTATGAAGGTCTTATGGATCATTGTCGCCCCTTATGGAAGGATACATATAAAAGGACAAATATGCAAGGCCGCCATTGAGGCAGAAAAGTTATTAGAATAAATGTGCAGATCACCTCAAGGTTCATCCCGATGGCGGTTGAGCTGTTGAATGACACAGCGACATTAATATTGACAATTGCTGATTATATTTAATGGTATTTGAAATAATTAAACTTTGAAGCTGGTTAACCAATGATAACGGTCAGTTTAATCTTTTTTGTGTTAATTTCAACCTCTATATTATTGGACACAGCGCAAATATGGTAAATTATACATTTATGGAGGGATATTATGTCTGAAATAACTTTTACTGAAGAGAAAGAGACGCACGGGCTTAGCCGTAGGGATTTTATTAAAAACGTGTCTGTTGGAGCCGCCGGGGCAGTTGCCTTTGCTGCTTTTTCGAAAGCCGAAAGGGCAGCAGCCGCCGAGGAATTAAAGAAGCCTGTTGATGAGGCAAAACCAAAGCCGGCAGCACTTAAGATGGAAGACGTGCTTAAGGTTGCCCGCCAGAAGCTTTATCCTCGATGCCGCGTCTGCCCCGAATGCGACGGTGTGGCATGCGCCGGAGAGGTCCCGGGCATGGGAGGAATCGGTTCCGGCCAGTCTTTCAAGAATAACTTCACTGCTCTTCAGAAGATCCAGCTTAACATGCGTACATTCCATGATGTGAAAAAGGCCGACACCTCGATCACACTTTGGGGTGAAAAGCTTTCTGTTCCTATCCTTTCAGCGGCAACAGGCGGAACGACTTACAACATGGGGTTGAAAGACAAGATGACGGATGAAGAGTATATCGACGCAATTCTGGGTGGCTGCCGTATGGCAGGCACGATAGGTATGGCGGCTGATGGTATTGGAGATCCTGTTAGTGTTTTTGAAGTAAGACTCGGGGCAGTGAAGAAATATAACGGCAAGGCAATAGTGACTATTAAGCCAAAAACGCAGGAAGAGATTATAAAGAGAATACGTATGATTGAGCAGGCAGGCGCCCTTGCGTTTGCTGTTGATATCGATTCAGCAGGCCGTGCTGCGCGCGCGCTTTCCGGTCAGACAGTCGAGCCCAAGACCCCGAGGCAGATTAAGGAGCTTGCTCAGTCGACTAATCTGCCGTTTATTGTAAAGGGCATTATGACGGTAGAAGAGGCAAAAATAGCGGTTGACGCAGGGGCTGCAGGCATTGTTGTGTCCAACCATGGCGGTCGGGTTCTTGATTACACGCCTGGCGTTGCCGAAGTCCTTCCAAAAATTGCAGACAAGGTAAAGGGCAAAGTCGTCATATTTGCCGATGGCGTGATAAAGTACGGAACAGATGTCCTGAAAATGATAGCCCTTGGTGCCGATGCAGTGCTTTCGGGAAGACATCTGCTCCGCGGCGCGGTAGGAGGCGGCAAGGACGGTGTGGCCCTCATGATAAACCAGATGAAAAACGAGCTTATTGATTCCATGGTGCTTACCGGAACAGCAGACATCAAAAAGGTAAGCAGAAGTATTATCGTATAGTTTAAGACCTTTGCATAATTTCAGTTTCCTGGCTTTTCCATCTTTATGATCATAT
>CAYMTB010000207.1:0-6676 GCA_964393225.1 uncultured Syntrophorhabdaceae bacterium | reverse complement strand
CGCCAGAACCAGCAAGCCCAGCAGCAACAGGCACAGGCTCAAAAAGGGGCCACAGCCCAGCAATTCAACAAGGCCTTCGGTGCCTGCATGGAGGGAAAAGGGTATGCGGTCAAGTAGCATCTGCGCCGTTATTTCGGGCAGACATCCGGGGACTCGGTTTTCATCGTGCCCGGTAAGATTAACATTAAACCCTGATATGTTATTAGAACCGCAAAGGAGCTATAAATGAAACGAACTGTGTTTGCGTGGATAGGGTTTGTGCTGCTTATTGTCAGCATTCTTCCGGTTCAAGTCCTGGGAGATGAGGCCAAGGATCAGAAAGACGGCTGGACTTTCAGTTTAGCGCCTTATCTTTGGTTTCCAAGTATCAGCGGCACAATCAACTACAATCAGTCCTCAGGTTCATTGAACGGCATAGAGGTCCAAGTCGGCCCGGGCAGCTATCTCAGTAATCTGAGCGCTGCTGTTATGCTTTACGGTGAAGCCCGCAAGGGGAAATGGGGCGTTTTATCTGACGTGATTTATCTCAACTTTTCAAGCGAAGAGAGCAACGTGAAGGCGGCAGTTTTCAACAGCTCAGGAAGGTTCCCGATCAATACGAGCCTAAATACAGATACGAAATCCACGCTGCAGGGTCTTGTCTGGAACTTGCTTGGCAGCTACAGACTGGTTGAGGGTTCGACCATAACCCTCGACGGGGTGGGAGGGGTCCGCTATTTCGGGCTCAAGGCCACCACTGATTGGCAGCTTGCCGCAGCGGTCAACGGCCCGGGTCCGGGCCAGACCCTTGCCCCATCAGGCAGGATTTCAGAGCGGGAAGATATCTTGGACGCTGTTATCGGCGTCAGGGGTCGTGTAGCACTCGGTAACAGTCACTGGTTTGTTCCATATCACTTCGATGTCGGAACTGGTACATCAATAGTCACCTGGCAGGGATTGCTCGGTATCGGCTACAGTTTTGGACGGGTTGAAGGGCTTCTTGCATACAGGCATCTCTCCTACAGTCAGGGCGGTGACAAATTGGCACAGGACCTTACTTTCAGCGGTCCCGGACTGGGTGTAGTGTTCCGTTTTTAACAGAACCTGGACTAATTTAATAGTTTTGCAAGACGGTCACAGAAATAATTATTATATGTTTGATAAACTTAGTGTTTATCCGTAAATAATACTCACTTTCTTGATCTTCCTCCAGCATATGATTGCACAGGCCAAGTGGATCAATGCTTCAGCAGTCGCTTCGTTTCTCGAAGCGCACGAGAAGCTTTCAAAACCCGTTAAACCAGGAATGGGCTAATTCCACAATCCATCGTTTCGGACGATAACCCGGGATGTTCTTCTTGGCCTCAATATCGATTTGGGTCGGACCAAGCCAAACCATTGAAATAAATAGTTTTATGTATGGTAAATGGCCAATTTTATGGCTTAAAGTGTTGTTTCGAAGGTATTTGAAAAAGCATTTGTGTCTTGTTTTCTGCATCCAGGGCGCTGTTTATAAAACCAACATTTCTATTCGTAATTCATGATCACAGTTAAAAGGCTCTATACGCGAGTTGTAGGTGACACTTTACAACTGCAACTTCATTTTTCGCCTGAATGACCGTTCGTAAATCTCTATTTTCATCATATACTATTATCCCCAAAGACCTTAAAAAGAGGAGGTAGTTATGAGCGTGAAAGAGGCAATATCATTATTCAGGTTTTACCAGCAGTCAAACCATAGAAAAAGAACTGTGGATAGCTACAGGTTTTGTTGCAACATTTCGAGTCCCTCTTTGCAGACCGGGAACTTGATTTAATAAAGCCGGACGAGATCTACCACTTCCTGGAGCAGATGACAAAAGCCCTGTCCAGATCCACCAGAAGGTTACGCTATGCCCAGCTTAAGGCCTTCTTCAACTTCATCATTGAAAAATGTCTCCCCGATCTTAAGAACCCATGCAGTGCCCCTCTGCTTTCCAAGACATTCAGGATGCCAAGGCAGACACCGAAGACAATCCTTGAAAAGGAGATTGTCGATGAGATGATCTATAACACAAAGAACCAGAGGAACAGGTTGATGCTTGAACTTATGGCACGTTGCGGATTAAGGATAGGCGAACTGCTCAATATCAGGGCATCAGATGTCTCAGAAAGGAAGCTTACCATCAAGACTCCGAAGTCCGGAAACGAATCAGAGATAGCTTTTATGCCGGAACAGGTGGCAAAACGTCTCAGCGAATATATCACACGCAAAAACCTTGCTTCTGATATGCGTGTATTCCCTATCTGTTATTCTACGGCACGTACATTCATCAAGAAACTGGGAAGTAAACTGCAGATTGTCTTGTCTCCCCACGACCTCAGAAGATACTCGGCAACCTATGCAAGCCGTAACGGAGTACCGTTAGAAATCGTTTCCAAGGTGATACTCCGTCATCAGGACTTAAAAACAACACAGATATACCTTGGCAAGGTGAGTGAGCATGAAGCGATCCGTTGGATGGATATTCTCCACGGCAAATAACCTATAGGCTTGTATTTATTACTGGTAGAAACATAAAGGTCTTTGGGGAGCTGCCATTTTCTTCTGTAACAGGTTTTATGGCTGATGGGATGCATCGTTTTATATGTTATGGAGCGTAATTAACAATCCTGAGCAGATGAGAAGCGTGCCGGCTTTCAGGTGGTAATAATTTGGTTGGGTAACCCCAGCAACTTTACAGAAACAATATGTTTTTACATTTAGTAGCATCAAGTCTTTTCCCAATATTGCGAAATATTGCGAAATAGTACATTTTCCAAGTAGCTTTGCCGCAACCTTTCTGCTTGACATTATGTATCTTATAGGATACCATGTATTCATGGTCAAGATTAAACAGACCGAAGCATATGAGGAATGGTTTAACAGTCTTTCTGATGGCAGAGCGAAGGCCAGAATAGATGTTAGAATACGCCGTATGTCTCTTGGCAATCCCGGCGAAACAAGACCGGTAGGTGAAGGAGTTATGGAACTCAAAATAGATTATGGCCCGGGATACCGGGTTTACTATTTGAGCAAAGGCAAAACCGTTGTTATTCTTCTTGCCGGAGGGGATAAGAAAACACAGAATAAAGACATAGCCAGAGCAAAGATGCTGGCCAAAGAGATTCAAGAGGAGGGATAAATTATGAAAACAAGACCATGGGATGCTGCAGACCATCTGAAAACCGAAGAAGATATGGTGAATTATCTTGAAGCGGCGTTTGAGGACGGTGATCCTTCTCTCATACAAACCGCCATAAGTGATATAGCAAGAGCGAGGGGCATGACAGACATTGCCCGAAACGCCGGTCTCGGTCGGGAAAGTTTGTATAAATCCCTGAATCCCGGGGGTAACCCTTCCTTTGCCACAGTCCTCAAGGTAATAAAAATACTTGGTCTTTCATTGCGGTTGCAAAGACAAGCATAGACATTCTAATATTTGCGAAAGCGTTGTTTGGTTGCAGTCCCTGGCGTGGCTTTCCATATCAATTTGATTCAACAGCGTGACCTTATTAAATACTTCCTGGATTTGTTGGTAACGGGACGAAATGTGCACCACCTGTCAGTTTTTTCCTGATCTTGCACGCCGCAGTTGTCTTCCTGAAGTCAATACATCGGTATTCTCCTTAAATGTGTAACATTTCGTTAGGTAATTAAGAATCGTATAATAAAGATCTTGACAAAAATAGACATACAGTCTATTTTATATACATAATGTATGTTATATGGAGGTATAGTCTATATGGGTGTCATAGAACGAAGAAAACGCGAGAGAGATTTAAGGCGGGAGTTGGCGATAGACGCAGCGATGAGTATATACGAGGAAGAAGGCTATCATGCAATTACTATGGAAAAAATAGCGGAAAGGTCCGAATTGAGCCGGGCTGCGCTCTATCTCTATTTTAAGAGCAAGGACGAGATAATTATAAGCGCCATAGTCCCCCATGCAGACTACTTTGCGAGTGTTCTTCAGGAATTATGCGACAGCCGGGAGAATATTAAAGAAGAGCTGTTGGAAAAGCTATGGGAATGCTTTCAGAGTTTCTATGAAAAAGACCCAGTGGTTTTTACCGCATGGCAGTTATTTCACGAGAGTGAGACGATCAGCAACCTCGCACCAGAATTTCGTGATATCCTGCATGAATCGGGTAAAAAAGTTGTCGCCCTTCAGCATAAGATAGTTGAGTTTGCTGTAGCGGAAAAAATTTTCATCCAGTGTAATCCCCAGGCTCTCTCGGAGGTTATATGGTCCACATTCTTAGGGATCGTGTATGTCGAACGAAGCAAAAATGTACTTTCACACAAAAGCCATATGGCCAGTACGCAGGATCTTGCCAGGGTAGTTCTATTGCGAGGTGTTCTAAATCCATCCCCGAAAAATAAGGTGAGGAATGCGAGAGGAAGAGATGACTGATTACGAAATCGCGAAGAGGCAACGGCATTTGCTGGTGAGATGTGTTTTGGCAAGTTGCAACCGGAACATGGTAGACATGAAATCAGATTCATAATATCAATAACATGGAGGAGGTATAAGAATTATGGAATTATCACCTGAATTTAAAAATGATATTCTTACCGAGATCAATAAGATTCCCATCGTTGAGACGCTTGAAATGCACATTGCTTCTCTTACTGTAGGGCATTGCGAAGTAAAGGTCCAAAGAAAGCCAAGCTATGATGGGGTCGCTAAATCATTTCATGGTGGATTACTAACGACTATTGCAGATAGCGCTGCCTGCTTTGCAATTTTCACGAAAACAGGACCATTTATCAAACTAACTACCACGGATATGAATATACGGTTTCTTGCTCCCTGCCTTACCGACGTTACTGTAAAAGCAAACGTGATAAAGTTTGGTCGAACTTTATGCCCGGTTTCGATTGATCTGTATGATGCAAATGAAAAGCATGTTGCTGTGGCGCAAGTTAATTATTTCTTGATAAATAGTTAGCCGATTAACCCTGTCAAACAACAAGGCAGATACGTTGGCTGACATTGATAAAGTAAAAAGAAGTTGCGAAGCAAAGGGAAGAAACACCGAGGAAACCTGAGAAAAGGGTTGCCACATTTTCCGACTCTCTACGTGAAACAATTCTCATTTTTCTAAAAAAATAGAAGTACGATATTTGCTAAAAATAAACACCCCGCCCCTCGGGGCGAAAGTTCTTTGCATCCCGGTCGTTAATACCCCGCTGCTTATGGCGGGGTAGTTTATTAATACTTCCCATATGAACGCTCATAAAACCATCATTACTCCTTGAACTAAACAGCCATGAAACATAATAGTTTATCTGTACTTTCAAACGGCAATCATCTATTGATAATTTTAGGATTTCTATTGAAATACTGCATCGTCCATGTTAATCATGGAGAACGCCTGAGCCACCATGACATTTCAAGAATGTATCGACTATATGAAAAAAACCCGGTCGGCTTTCTTGCTACGACAATCGGGGATAAACCGCATGTCCGACCGATGACTGTCTGGCTTGCCGATGAAACGGGGATCTATTTCTATACGTCTCGGGTCAAACCCCTTGTATCACAGCTTGAAAAGAACCCCAATATTGAAATAGCCTTCCACCAGCCCGGTACACCACCGGACATTGACTCTATCTTAAGAATCTCAGGTCGGATAGAGTTCGTGGAAGATATGGCAATCCGTGCCCGTCTCTACGAAACCTTCTCCTGGCTGAAAACGATTGGAACCGGAAGACCGGACAGTCCTACCATTGTTGTGTTCAGGATTCCACAGGGGCACTTCAACTATTGGACATGGGAAAATAACGTAAATCCTGGCCCCTGGGTTGAGTTTCCGTAAAAGCTCTGTATAATAGGGCTAAGCCTTGCTTCCTGTAGTTAAGTTTCGAATCTTCGTTGGCGGAGACATGCTTTCGAGCGGTATTCAGCGATGAGATCGAACAAGTGTTCGTTGAAATTTTGTAAGCCGTTGAGGACATTAGATTCGATAGGGAACGCAAAGCGTCACGGTGGAACAACGTCAGGATAAAGCGGCGAATAGTCAACCTCTTCCGTATCGGATCGATCCCTTTACGTTCTGCTTATTTCTTCCATTATGACGACTTCGGGCTTTTTTCCGAGAAATGAAGCGCTTCTCGCAAAAAACTCTTTAAAATGAGATGTGGATGAATGAAAATTGAAAGAAGCTTCATCCTTGTACTGTTCGACTACAACCAGACTGTTGGGGTTGGACTTCTCTACATTGAGAGAATAGAATAGCGTTCCTTCTTCTTGGGCTACTTTAGACATCAATCCTTTGAATGCTTCTAAGGCTTCATTCATTTTTCCTTCCATAATGGACACTGTGGCAATAACTGTAATCATTTTGATGCCTCCTCTTTGTAGTGATCGGGTGATCCTTATAGCATGACGTATGGACTATTGTCAAACGCTATAAGAAGCACAAAGCACTGTGTAGTTCACGGTCAGATCTAATTTCTCAGTTGACAAGAATCGTGAACGTGGTGGAAAATTGAATAGGTTCTAAATACCTTTAAAGAGAGGACCACGTTACAGAGGCGGGGGAAGCGTGCGTGAATTTGTTCAGGGAGAAAGGGTTTGAGCTTGAATCGGCGGCATCATAATTTGCCTTGTTTCTTGTGGTACCCATAAAAAGGCCTTTGTCAAGAAAATATACTTCCCCCTTCAACCTG
>CAYMTB010000206.1:0-6683 GCA_964393225.1 uncultured Syntrophorhabdaceae bacterium | reverse complement strand
CAGGCGGTGAATGCTATTCCAATCCTCGATATTTTTTCCAATATTGATATTCGTAAGGCCATTCTTCTTTTCGCCATAACATTAATTGCTGCATTCTTTCTTTGAATTGTCCGACGATTTTTTCGGATTCCGGGAAAACAACCTTCTCTTTCCATGATAATACAAGCTTTTTGCCCAATTCAAAAGCATTGTTTCGGATGTCTTCCGGGAAAGTGTCATCATAAATATTACCCATTGTCGCCCATACAGCACCCACGGGTCTGATACCGGTTATCATCATAAAATGATTCATAAACTCAGCAATCGGTGATTCATCTCCGCCACCGGACGTAACCACTGACGCCCCGTATTTCCCTTCGAATGACAGGCAATGAACCGCTTCACAGCATCGATCCATAAATGCTTTCATCTGGGCGCTGACGCTAAAAATATAGTTGGGGCTTGCCAAAATCAAACCATCTGCATTAAGAATATTTTGTTTAATATTCTCGAATTCATCATGTTGAACGCATTTTCCTTTTTTGTGGCAGGTGTCACATCCAAGGCATGGAAGAACGTTTTTTCCAGTCAGGAAAATGTTCTCTACGGATGCGCCAAGGGACTCTGCCCCTTCTGAAACGATTTGTGAAAGCCGAGCGGTATTTCCTTTTGCACCATGAGGGCTTCCTACCAAATTTATAATTTTCATAGTTTCCTCCTATCTTTGCCAATGAGGATGATCTTTCATCCATATTTTTACCGTTTCCGAGAGCCAGTCCTGCAACGAAGGGACCATGTAGAATTTTGGAAACAAAAGATCTTCTTCCGGGGCAATTACGTGTTCTTGAACAGCAATCCGAGCTAAAGTAGTATAAGGATAAATCCGAATGCCGGTCGTGATTTTCATAGCTTCGAGATTCAATGAATCCGCAAAATGCAGGCTTTGTTCAACCGTGTCTTTGGTTTCGCCAGGTCCACCCAAAAGCAAAAAACCCATTCGCTTAATCCCATGCTTTTTAAGGATTTCTGAAATTCTACGGACATCATCTGTTGTAAATTTTTTGTTCATGCATTGCAAGATTTTATCAGAGCCGCTTTCAAATCCGAAGCTGACTTCTTTGCATCCTGCTTTTGCCATTTTTTCTATGAGTGTATCGTCTGTTTTCCATGGATACAAAATACACCGCCATTTGATATTTAATCCGGTATTAATAATCCCATCGCAAAGCTCTTTTGCATAAGATGGCGGCAAGTTAAAGGTATTATCCACAAAGTAAAACTGATGAAAGCCAGATTCTATATATCGACGAATCCCTTCGACAACGGTCTGCGGCGAATGTTTCCTTAAAATATTGCCCTCAATCGTTGCGGTTGAACAATAACTGCAATTCATGGAACATCCACGCCGGGTCTGAAACGGAATCCATATCTCATCGTTTCTTATCTCCGAATGCGGTGTAAGGTGGACATTTGGGAGCGGTATGGAAAGTTCGTCAAGATTTCGGATCTGCTCTGGCCTTTGCCGGTTGCCTGAAGACAGGTAAAGCCCTTGAATGCCCGACAGATCGGTTTTTCGGGAAAGATGCTCCAAAAGCATTACAAACCCGGCTTCTCCTTCTCCCTGAATGCCCATATCGGCCCCCAAATAGGCTAATGCGGCTTTTGGAAAAATGCTGTATCCTGCTCCGCCTAAAACAATAGGCGCAGTTGAAGAGTTACGGCAATCTGCAACAACACCTTTCACCAAATCCAAAAAAAATCTGGGCGCATCCATGAACTGATCGTCAATATTTCTGACAGATATGCCGATTACCTCGGGAGAAAATGCATTGATGGCTTGTTCTATAAGTGTCCGGGTGTCCTGGCGCATCATCAGATTGATGGTCTTCACGTCATGTCCTGCATTTTGGACGGCTGCGGCAACACATGCCATTCCTAAGGGCAGCACAGGCATGTAGATTTGTTCGGTATTGGCAGAAATCAGGAGTATTTTCATGAATTATACTGAATAGGGATAATTTCGATCCCGGTTATCCCGTTGTCGATTCGGTTATCACTCATGGCCTCAAACATCCTTACTTAAGTAATCTTTTCGATTGATTACCACCTGTGATTATGTATTTCAAGAAAAATATTATCATGCTCGCTTTCAGGAAGACAGCCGGAGTGCACGCGCTCTGAAATTTGCCTGGCAACCAGTACTATGCTTCTACCCGTAACGTTCAATATCTATGAACGGGAAAATGGAATTATCTGTCGTTATAAGCATCTCCTAAGCTGCGAAATCAGTTAGCTATAATTCTTAGAATTACCGTTGTGAAGGCGGGATAGCTGATTTCTCTCTTTATTGCTTGACCAGGCACTCCCGAATACCGCGATATGCTCAGAAATCTTTCAGGTTTAGGACTCTTGCCGCATTCTTATAAGCTACTTTTTCAATATCCGGCTGGTTGATTGGCAGATGCTTCAAGAAATCAACGGCGACCTTGTTCGATTCAAACGGCCAATCTACTGAGAACAAAACATTGTCTATTCCCAGGGTGCCTAAAGCACAAAGAAACGAAGGGTATGAAAAATTTCCGCTCGTTGTGACCACCATGTTTTCTCTCATATACTCAGCAGGTGACCTCTTCAGTCCTTTGTCCCGCACATAAGCCCTCAAGCGATTGTTTATCCTGTCCAGGTTGTAAGGGATGGATTCTCCAAGATGTCCGAGAATTATAGTGAGTTTGGGAAACTGGTCAAACACGCCGGCCGTGAGCAGTCTCATGAAATGGCAACTGGCATCAACCATAAAACCCCATTCAGGACCTGAAAGCTCTTCTCTTCCCCTGAAGTATGCCTGTTCCATTTGAGATAACGGAAAATCTGGATGAACATAGATAGGGGCATTTCGGAACTCGGCCAGCTCCAGAACGGGCCAGTATTTCATGTCGTCAAGGAACTCCGCGTTGACAGACCCGCACACAAATCCACCCACAAATCCGGGAGTGTTGAGCGCCCGGTCAAATTCGGCAACAGCCGCCTTGGGATCTGCGAGAGGAAGGGATGCAAAAGCGGAAAACCTTGAAGGATACATTTGTATGGCCTCGGCTGCTTTCTCGTTGCCCTCCCTCATCATTTCAAGCGACTCCGAGGGGTCCTCAACCTGAGGGCCGATAAACGAAAGTACCTGCATGTCGATGCCCGCCTCATCCATTGCGGCGATACGTCCCTCGCCCAAGTCCAGTATTGCCTCTACAACATCACCCTGTATGAGTTCCTTCGATGTTTCCATTGTGAATCTGTGGATTTGCAGTCCTCCCTCTACGAGCCTGAGTGAACGCTTAGTGAGAAATTCTTCTTCCAAGCCAATAATTTTCATTTATTATCCTCCTCTCATGTAAAACTGTATAAAGCTAACCGGGAGACAACGCGGTTTGTTGCCGATCCGGTATAGAGTTGGGTAGTCATTATACCGTCTTGCATTCATCACATTTCAACATATCAAGAGCGTTTGCCCGCCCATGTCGCTTCTACCTGTTGCGGCGAAGATTCTCTGCTGGTCCGGAGCCCTTAAATGTTGCAGTGAAATAGAGCATGACGGGATCCTCCTGATCCGTCACATCGACACGATACTCAAAACTCACCACCCCCTGTCTGGGATAGGGCCTGATACCGGCCTGCCTGTATAGAAACCGTAACTTCGTATTGTCGGGAACAAGATGAAAATACTCAATCTCAAATCTGTTTTCGTAGACAAAAGGAGGTCCCTGACCCTGCAGTTGTTGTAGAAAGAGTCCATCGACATACCCATGAAGCTGACAACCATGCTGAAATCCGCTCTGGCAAGGATGATGCACTTCGTATAATACCTCGATAGTCTGATTTTCCTTCAAAACCCTTAATGTTTCATCGTACAGTTTTGAAGCACCGCTTTCCATATACCCGTCTCCATTCCGGAACGATCATTCTACCCCTCTTCATGCCAGAGCGATCAAGAAAAGGCAACCACACATTATTCCCACTTCCGCCGTCTGCCTTACTTGCCGGCCGTCAATATTCTTGTCGGCGAGGTATTGGCAGAACTTAAGAAACCTTTATGACCATTAAACATAAAGTTTAATTTCATTTTCCTGAATCTTACCTCTTTTGCTCAAAAACGTTTGACGTTCATCCAACAAAATCATGTCTCCCGATTTGACTATAACAAAGACACCGTCCGACCCGCGGGATCACGGTTCTGGGGTTTTGAAGTAATACGGGACTGGGCCTTCCCCGCCAATAGGGTAATCAGTCGTTGTCTTCTATATCCCAATCCTTTACCATTTTACTATATTTAAACAGTAACTCAATTTATCAAATTATTTGTGTCTGCAAAATGTGGATGATCATTTTGCAGACCACTTTTTGTAAAATACCAGTTGAAAGCCTGTATTCCGGTAACGAAAACCAAGAACAGTATTTCAGGAAGACAACCGGAGTCCACGTGCACTGAAAATTGGCTGGCAACCAGTGCTATACTTCTACCCAATAATGTGCAGTATTTATGAACGTAAAAATGGAATTTACCTATTGTTCTCAACACCTAATACTGTTGCATATGGCCTTTTGGCTTTGATCGTGGGTTACCAGTTTAAACAGTCTCCCCAGTAATGGGAACACATTAAGCTTCTGTACCTATAGCCTTCTTTACCATTTCCCCAAATTCTTCAAAACTAAAAGGTTTCTTCAGTGCCCCCCGGAAACCGTAATCGTTGTAGCGTTCCATCACTGGTTCATCCAGGTATCCCGATGCAATGATGGCCTTAACGGATGAATCCTCCTTCAGTAGTTCCTCCATGGTCAGTTGCCCGCCCAGACCATGGCGTACCGTAAGGTCCAAAATCACCAGGTCAAATGGATTGTTCAAGAGAACAGCCTCCTTGAATCGGTCAATGGCTTCCTGACCATCCCCTGCTTCTGTAACCTTGTATCCCAGCCGTTCCAGAAATGCCCGTTCCAACGCACGGACATGTATCTCATCTTCCATAATGAGGATATGCTTCGGGGAAGAAGGTTTTGTTTGTTTTGTCTTCACCTTGTGTGTCTTTTCGGCCAGCACAGGGATATAGAGCGTGAATACTGCCCCTTCCCCGGGTCGGGATGTAACAGAAATATAGCCATCGTGTTTTTTGAGCACTGAATAGCATACCGACAGCCCCAGACCCACCCCCTTATTGGCCCCCATGCCCTTTGTGGTAAAGTAGGGATCAAAGATACGGACAACGTCTTCTTCGGCAATCCCCGTACCGTTATCAGCAAAGATTATTCTGAGGTATGATTCTTCCTTTAACGGGAGACCGTCTGAAGGTTGTACCTTTGCATTGTGTGCCTGTATTGTGAGGGTTCCCCCTTCGGACATGGCCTCAACGGCATTCATGGTAAGATTATAAAAGACCTGCCTGATCTGGTTTTCATCCACTTTAACAGACCAGAGGTCCTTTTCAATATCGAAGGTAACCCGGACACCGGTTCCTTTGACCATCTTCCGTACTACTTCCCGAAGAACTTCTGAAACATCGCTTATCTGCTTAACGGAAAAGCCTCCTTTTGAGAAGGTGATAAGACGACTGGTAAGATCCTTTGTCTGTTCGGCAGATTGCAGGGCAGACCGGAGGAGAGGGTATGATGTATGGTTCGCCGGCAGTCCCATCATGGCCAGTTGAACGTTCCCCAGTACAACCGTCATGAGGTTGTTGAAATCATGGGCAATGCCGCCAGCAAGGATGCCGAGGGACTCCAGCTTCTGGGCACGGAGAACTTCTTGCTCCATACTCTTGCGGTCGGTGATGTCCCTTACGATGCCGAGGACTGTCAGACCAAGAGGCAGGCGCACCGCACCCAGTGTTACTTCCACCGGAATGACGCTGCCATCTTTGCGCATCTGGTGACTCTCGAATGTGAACTGCTCACCTGCAAGTACTTTGCCCCATAACTCATGCTTTCCAGTCTTGATCGCCTCGGGATCAATGTCCCCAATGGACTTGGAAAGTAGTTCCTCCCGGGAATAACCGAGGTTCTGACATGCCTTCCTGTTGACATCCAGTATCCGGCCTGTCTCGTTGTGCATGAAGATAGCATCGGCAGCCTGTTCCATCATGGTGCGGTACCGTTCCTCGCTCTCCTGCAGTGCCTCCTCTGCCCGCTTATGTTCGGTAATGTCCCTGGAGATCTCAAGCACTGTAACAGGTTTGCCATCTTTGTCTCTTAACGCAACATTTGCCGTACAGTGAAAATAAATTGTTTTTCCTTCCTTATCTACTACTTCCGTATCGTGTTCATGTATTTCTCCATCATTAAATGCTTTAAGGGCAAGACAGGGATAGGGTTCGCAAGACTCTTTTCGTCTATGATAGGCTTCGTAACATTTTCTGCCAATAATATCACTTCCAAACATTTCTATGGCAGTCGCATTGGCCCAGACAATATTAAGTTCTTTATCCACCGCACTCATATGGTCAGGGATTGATTGCAGCATGGCATTGAGTTTGCCCTTACTCTCTTTCAGTGCATCCTCCGCCTTCTTACGCTCTGATTCCGATTGTTCCAGTTCTTGAATCTTTTGTTGTAAGCGGGATATCTCTTCGATTAATTCAGGGTGTATCCTGGAAGGATCTTTCATCTGGCCTCCACGTGGCGATAAATAGTGACGAGATGGATCAATATATATACTTTAATTATCA
>CAYMTB010000205.1:0-6715 GCA_964393225.1 uncultured Syntrophorhabdaceae bacterium | reverse complement strand
GATATAAACTTACCCTTACCATGCCCGAGACGATGAGCATTGAGCGCCGCAAGGTATTGAAGGCACTTGGTGCAAGCATTATCCTCACCGAAGGCCCGAAGGGCATGAAAGGCGCTATCGCTAAGGCAGAGGAAATAGCCAAGGGTAATCCGTCACATTACTTCCTCCCGCAGCAGTTTGAAAACCCTGCGAATCCGGCAATCCATGAGGCAACAACAGCTGTTGAATTGTGGAACGATACCGACGGGAACATGGATATCCTCGTCTCCGGTGTCGGCACCGGCGGCACGATAACAGGTGTAAGCCGCTATTTTAAGAAAACAAAGGGGAAGAACATTATCTCTGTCGCTGTAGAGCCGATCCATTCGCCTATTCTTACGCAGACACGTAATGGCGAAGAGCTGAAGCCTGGTCCGCACAAGATACAGGGAATCGGTGCCGGATTTGTACCAAAAGTGCTTGACCTTTCCCTCGTCGACAGGATTGAGACCGTCAGTAACGATGAGGCCATAGAGATGGCCCGCCGCCTTGCAAGGGAAGAGGGGATCTTGAGCGGCATCTCCTGCGGAGCCGCAGCCCACGCGGCAGTAAAAATCGCCCATGAACCGGAGAATGCAGGGAAAATCATCGTTGTTATTCTCCCTGACAGCGGAGAACGGTATCTCTCAACGGCACTATTCGAAGGAATCCTCAGTGGTGTTGAAGGTGCCGGCGCATCGGATGTTCCCCTTTAAGCTAGCGTAAGATCGAACGGTGGAACCCTTTGATGCGATAATTGATTACCTGGCACAGGGGAAACCGGGTGCCCTTGCCACTATTGTTTCCCGGGTCGGTGCCACGCCTCGTGACGCCGGGGCCAAGGTTTTCATTGGTGAAGACGGGAAGATATACGGCACGATTGGCGGCGGCTGCATGGAAGCCGAGGTGTGGCAGCACGCAAAGACTGTCATCGCCAGCGGAGAGGCGAAGTCTCTCCGGTATTCCCTTAACGGCAGAACGGTTGAAGATGAAGGAATGATCTGCGGAGGGACAGCCGAGATATTTCTGGAACCGGTGACGTTGAAGCAGAAAGAGTTATATAACAGGCTCATGCAGTGCATCTCCAATGGCGAAAGAGTGATCATGGCCACGAAAGCGGATGGGCCGCCCTTTGAGAAGATTCTTATTCCCAGGCATGGTGCTGCAACAGGGGATATTCTTCCCCCTGTACTTGAAAAGAATATTGATGGGTATTTCCGCAGCAAAGGACCTTTTGTTCAGGACGGATATATGATTGAGGTTATTGCACCGCCCCCGCACCTGTACATTTACGGAGCAGGACACATATCGCAATACATATCTACAATGGCGAAGCTCGTCGACTTCCACATAACTGTTATTGACGACCGGTCCCAATTCGCGAACCGCGACAGGTTTCCTGATGCTGACGAGATCATCGTTGAGGAATTTAAGAATGTTTTTGAGAAGGTGCATCCGCCCCTGAGTGGATATGCGGTGATTGTTACACGCGGGCACAAGCATGACGCCGTTGTTCTTGAAGAAGTGTTAAAACAGCCTCAGCAGTATGTGGGAATGATCGGCAGCAAGCGAAAGGTGAAAATTATTTACGATGATCTTATAAAAAAGGGAGTGGGTAAAAATCTCTTGAGGATTGTTCACGCACCCATCGGCATTGATATCGATGCCGAAACACCGCAGGAGATTGCCGTGAGCATTGTCGCTGAATTAATCAAAGCAAGGAGTAATCGTTTATGAATGAAGTGATCATTGCCGATAAGGCACCCAGGGCTGTTGGTCCCTACTCGCAGGCTGTCAGAGCAAGCGTCAGCGAGATGCTGTTCTGTTCCGGTCAGCTTCCACTCGATCCGGCAACGAACGCAATCTCAGATGGCTCACCGGCGGGGCAGGCAGAGCAAGCCATGAAGAACCTTGAGGCCGTTGTAAGGGCCGGCGGTTTTGCCATGAGTGACGTTGTAAAAACAACAATCTATCTGACTGACCTCGCATGCTTTGCCGAGATAAACACGGTATATGAATCATTCTTTCAGGGCTGCTTTCCGGCCCGTTGTACCGTCCAGGTATCTGCCCTGCCGAAGGGCGCCCTCGTGGAGATTGATGCCATCGCCAGCAGGTAAAGGGGACGTTTAGCATGAACAGAAAAGCTGTTTCACTGCTCTCCGGGGGACTCGACAGCCTTCTTGCGACAAAGCTTATCATCGAGCAGGGGATTGAGGTTGTGGCGCTCCATTTTACTTCCCCTTTCTGTACCTGCACCAAAGGTGATAAGGGCTGCGGTCTCCAGGCGGTAAATACTGCCCGTGAACTCGACATTGAGATCATGGTGAAGGTCAAGGGACTTGACTATCTGGAGATTGTGAAGGCGCCGAAACATGGATACGGTAAGAATCTGAATCCCTGCATAGACTGCAGGATATTTATGCTGAAAGAGGTCCGGAAACTCATGACCGAAATAGATGCAGCCTTTGTTGTGACCGGAGAAGTCCTCGGCCAGAGACCCATGTCCCAGCGACGAGACTCTATCAGGTTGATTGAAAAAGAAAGCGGCCTTGAAGACTTAATTGTCAGACCCCTCTCGGCTAAACACTTTGATCCCACATTGCCAGAAAGAGAAGGTATACTGGACAGGGAAAAGTTATTGGACATCAGTGGACGAACAAGAAGACCCCAGTATGATCTTGCAGAAAGTTTCCATCTCAAAGAATTCAGTTGTCCCGGCGGCGGGTGTCTTTTGACGGATCCGATCTTTGCACGGAAATTGAGGGACCTCTTTTCTCATTCCAGGGGTTTTACCATGAAAGACGTGACGCTGCTGAAGATCGGCAGGCATTTCAGGCTCAACGAGGATACAAAGTTGATTCTCGGGAGAAACGAAGTCGAAAACAGGAGACTTGAAGATGCCCATTCGGACGGCTCCTGCCTCCTTAAACCTGTTGGCTTCAAGGGGCCCCTGGGACTCCTGCTAGGGCCGCTGAATGAAAACAGCATACAGGTATCGGGCAATCTCATCGCATATTACGGGAAGGTCAACTCTTTCCCTTTACGAATCGAAGCGGATAATTGTTATGAAAAAATATGTATTATTGAAGAGATGCATGTGGACCCGGATACAATCCATATTTAAATAAAATTAGGCAGGCTTGTAAAACAATGATGGAAGAACTTGCAAAAACAATCCATGAGCTCAAGGCAGAAAGGAATGCCGTCATCGTCGCCCATAACTATCAGAGGGACGAGGTTCAGGATGTAGCCGACGTCATTGGCGATTCTTTTGCACTGAGCAAATATTGCGCGTCGAGTACCCATGATACGATCGTATTTTGCGGTGTCCACTTCATGGCAGAGAGCGCCAAGATTCTCTCGCCGCACAAGACGGTGCTCCTCCCGGAGATCAATGCCGGCTGCCCCATGGCGGACATGGTAACGGCCGATGACGTAAAGAACGAGAAAAGGAAGCACCCTTACGCCGCCGCCGTGTGCTACATAAACACTTCAGCGGCTGTCAAAGCGGAATGCGATGTATGCTGCACTTCATCAAATGCGGTCCAGGTTATAAGATCGGTACAGGAGAAAGAGATCCTCTTTTTTCCTGACAAAAACCTCGGAAGCTACATCGCCGCAATGGTTCCGGAAAAAAGAATAATCCTCTGGGACGGCTTCTGCATTACCCACCACCGGGTCTCGACTGAGGACATCCAAAAGGCCAAGGAAATACATCCCGATGCCCTCATCCTTGTCCACCCCGAGTGTCAGCCCGAAGTTACGACACTGGCCGATTTTGTTGGCAGCACAAAACAGATCATAGACTTCGGGACCAGTTCTAAGCATTCAAAATTCATCATCGGCACCGAGATGGGTGTCCTGTTCAGGCTCAAAAGAGATAACCCCCGCAAAGAGTTTTTCCTCTTATCCCAGGGCCTGATCTGCCCGAACATGAAAAAGACGAAGCTTCAAAGTGTTTACGACGCCCTCAAGGTGATGAAACACCGGATCGAACTCGATGGGGAGATGGTGGGCAGGGCAAAATCTTCACTGGACCGGATGCTTGCGGTTACGTAATAATATATGAAAATCGGAGGTTGATTAAAATGATGATAGAAAAATTGAAAGAAAGGGCTATTCAAAAGAGGGATATAGGGTTTGATGATGCGTTGACCCTTTACCGGCTCGGATCGGAAAACCCTTTTCTTCTAATGGCATATGCTGCAGAGATAAGGGAGCATTTCAAAGGAAAAAACGTAAATCTCTGCGGGATCGTCAATGCAAAGTCAGGCATATGTCCTGAAAACTGTAAGTTTTGTGCACAGTCAGCACATTACTGCACCGATGCCCCTGTTTACCCTCTTATGGAAAGCGATGAGATGGTAGAGAAGGCGCGGGAGGCAAAAGGGTTCGGCGCTCATATGTTCGGTATTATAACGAGCGGAACACGCATTGCTGATGAAGCCGAGTGGCAGCAGATCTACGAAGCCATAAAAGGAATAACAGAATTGGGGATAAGCCCCTGTGTTTCCCTGGGTATGCTCGATACAGACAGGGCCCGGAAGCTTAAGGATGCCGGTCTCTTCCGGTATCATCATAATCTTGAAACAGCGAGAAGCTTTTTTGACAACATCTGTACCACCCACGCATATGAAGAGGATATTGACACTGTAAAGACTGCAAAAGCAGCCGGCCTTTCTACATGCTCAGGAGGCATTATCGGCCTGGGAGAGACCATGGAACAGCGCATCGAACTGGCAGTGACACTGAAGGAACTCGATGTGGACTGTGTTCCGGTAAATATCCTCAATCCGCGGCCGGGAACACCCCTTGAGGATACACAACAGTTATCGCCAATGGAAATACTTGTCACCATAGCCGTATACAGATTTATCCTTTCCGATAAAGATATAAAGCTCTGCGGCGGTAAGGAGAGGAACTTGAGACAGCTTCTGCCCCTCGGGATCGTTGCGGGCTGTAATTCCCTCATGACCGGAGATTATCTGACTACGCAGGGCAGAAGTCCTGAACTTGACAGAGAGATGATCAGAGATTTGGGACTCAATGCGGTTTTTGAATAGATTAGTGCTTCAATCCCATTTCCCTGCTTTGCAACTTAAACTGCCGCCGACCTTACTTGTCCTTCAATAAATTAAAATAAAGAACTTGATAGCAGCATACAATAGTTGTAGTATACATTTAATGTATAACACAATTATATTGCCTGGAGGAAACAAGCATGGATCTGGAAATGATCAGGAACTTTCGGGATAAATTGCGAAAACTGGAAAGAGAAATCGGGTGGCAGCTTAAAACCGATACCGTGTGCTGCGGGGTTACCCTTGTCCAATGCCACATTATCGTGGAGATCGGCAATGCCGGTGAAACTTCTGTAATCGACCTTGCTACTATCCTTGGGCTTGATACCAGTACTTTGAGCAGACATATCAACGGAATGGTCAATGCCGGCCTGGCAAACAGGGTTTTGAATCCGAAAGACCGGCGTTATGTGTCGATAACCCTGACTGAACAGGGACAAAAGGCATACCAATCCATTGAGGACATATGCAACTCAAAATACACTAAGGTCTTTGATTTTATCCCGCAGGAAAAGCACCAACAGGTCCTGGAATGTTTCAGCCTGCTCGTTCATGCTGTTACCGAGGCAAAAAAAACAGAAGGTGCCCTTGACTGCTGTCGGGCTGGCCTTTTCGAGAAAGACGGGGAGGTTATTCCCGATGTCCGCTGAAAATAAGTCGAGCCCGTGCTGCGGCGGGCAACCGTCCACGGTTTTTAAGATACTGCCGTGTTGCGACCAGCAAAAGACAGGAAACGATGAACTTGTTTCACCATGCGCGTCACTCGAATTTGAACCCGTTAACCAGGGACAGCTTTCGTCGTCTTCCCACCCCAGGCCTTATTGGATCAGGGGATTTGTCGATACAGCGGCAGGTAAAATTCCGCTGATTGACACATCTTTGGTATTCCGGGATATTTCTGGTGCATGGAAGGCCCGGTGGGGGATTAATCGCATGAACTATACGATTCCTCCCGGTCTTTACGGTGTCGGAGACCCCGACGACACATCCCCGGTTCTGGTTACTGCCAATTATAAAATGAGTTTTGACAGCCTTAGAAAAGAACTATCCGGCTTTGATGCCTGGGTCATGGTCATCGACACCAATGGCATTAATGTCTGGTGCGCGGCAGGCAAAGGAACTTTCGGCACTGAAGAAATTGTAAAACGCATCAATGCGGTTTACCTTTCCCGGATCGTTTCTCACCGTACGATCATAGCTCCTCAACTGGGGGCGCCGGGAGTGGCTGCCCATGAAGTGCGAAAGCAATCAGGTTTCAAGGTGGTTTATGGACCTGTAAGGGCCTGTGATATAAAGAAATTTATTGATGCCGGCATGAAGGCCGACAGGGGAATGAGGGCCGTTGAATTCAGCTTCTTTGATAGGCTTTTCTTAACACCTATCGAGGTGGTCAACATCCTGAAACCACTCGCGATGATCGCTGCTGCACTTTTTATTGCCCACATAGCGGGACTGATCACAGTTACTTTCTCCGGTCTATACCCGTTTATCGGCGCGATACTGATCGGTGCGGTCGTAAGCCCGGCACTGCTGCCGTGGATACCGGGGCATGCATTCTCCCTGAAGGGCTGGCTTATGGGCCTTCTCTGGGCTTCAGCGGTTCTTTATCTGAAAGG